>JBCCXG010000080.1:0-13831 GCA_039191945.1 Bacteroidota bacterium | reverse complement strand
TTCCAGTAGCGGGGCATAGTCCAGAGGGCGCTATCGCCATAGACATCAATATCAATATAGTGCCTCGGCGCCTCCAGCTTGTTGGTATATCGCCTCATGTCAGGATTGACCGCCTTCTCCGTGATGAAACTCAAGTTTCTCTTGTAAAATCCCACCATCTCCGATGGCAAAGTGAAAACCGCCAGCCGATTGATCCTCTGATGCGCAAAGAAACCCCACATTTCAACTGGGTAGGAAGAATGCACCAGGCAAAGCATCAAGCTCAAGAGGAAGAGTTTCCGAAACATGACTGGACCAGAGGTTTTCAGGATAATGATAACTGGAAAGATGAAGTCAAGCAATATTTGATTTTTATTTCATTTGGGATACCTTTGCGTTCCTTTTTAGAGTAAAGAGCACAAATAGATATGGCAAATCACAAGTCGGCGGCGAAGAGAATCAGATCAAATGCGGCAAAAGCGGTACGTAACCGATACCAGCACAAAACCACACGTACTTACATCAAGAGGTTGAGACAGTCTACTGAAAAGTCAGAAGCTCAGGAGCTGCTAAAGCAGGTTACGAGCATGCTGGACAAACTGGCAAAGCGCAATATCATCCATAAAAACAAGGCCTCTAACCTGAAATCCAGTTTGACGAAACACGTCTCTACGCTGTCGTAAGCGCTCTCTGTCATCAAGAAATTGAGCCCGGCCGCCGTCGGGCTTTTTTATTTGCCCAATTGCTGTTAGTTTGTTCGCCTACATTTCAAAATAACAAAGTGGAAAACAGCCGCAAACTCACCATCAAGGATTGGGCGGAGGAAGATAGGCCCAGAGAGAAACTGCTCATCAAAGGCAAAGCCAGCCTAAGCAATGCCGAACTCATTGCTATTCTGTTGGGAAGTGGCACGCGAGAGATCTCCGCTGTAGATCTATCCAAACAAATTCTTGGAGAGCATAACAACGACCTCCACCGTCTCGCTTCGCTTGAGGTGAGCGACCTGAAAAAATATAAAGGTATTGGAGAAGCCAAGGCCATTGCGATCGTCAGTGCACTGGAATTGGGGAGGAGGAGAAAGGACACAGAGGTGGTTCATAAACCCAAAATCGCTTCCTCTCAGGACGTCGTCGATTACATTCGCCCGGAACTTCAAGATCAGCCCAGAGAGCAATTCTGGGTACTACTTTTACGAAGAAATAACCAGGTGATCAAGAAAGAGATGATCAGTCAAGGGGGAGTATCCGGCACATTGGTCGATCCCAAATTGATCTTCAAAAAAGCCCTGAACGAACTGGCAAGCGGTGTTATCTTAGTTCACAATCATCCTTCGGGTAATACACAACCAAGCCAAGCAGACATCCAACTCACTGAGAAATTAAAAAAAGCTGGCGAATTCCTGGAGACATCGGTGCTCGACCACGTTATCTTCACCAACGAGCATTATTTCAGTTTTGCGGACGAGGGACTCTTATGAAAAAGAAATGGATTTGGGTAGCTGTACCCGCTGCATTGATCACCTTTTGGTTGGGCTTTGGAAGCGGAGATACTGAAGCCTACGAACAACAAGTACTAGAAGAAATAGAGAACCGCAAAGATTATCTCAGGACCAGTGCAGAGTCACCTTTCAAAGTGTATGATGTCCCATACCGTGACCCGCAGTACTATCCCATCGATCGATCTTACCGTGTCAACGCCCGAGTGGAACGTATTCCTGGAAGATCGATGATACAGCTCGCTGACAGTGAAGGGGAAACCCAGGCCTACACAAGATTTGCATGGTTGTATTTCTCCTTGCAAGGATCCGAGCAAAAACTATTGGTACTGAAGCCACTGGGCATGGGCAATGTAGGCTATCTTTTTTTGGCGTTTGCTGATGAAACCAGTGCCGTGGAAACGTATGGAGCCGGAAGGTATCTGGAGGTCGAAATCGGAAAATCTGACAAAACGGTCCTCGACTTCAACCTGGCCTACAACCCATATTGCGCCTATGCCGACGGCTTCACCTGCCCCTTACCACCTCCAGAGAACTTACTGACCGTTGCTGTGCGAGCTGGAGAAATGGACTTCAAATGATCACCTTTCCCCACGCCTAGTTGGGATAATTGCTCAAGTCCATGCGCTCCGACTTGTAACATGCTTTATTTTTGCGCATCATTTTGAAGGCACACAATTACCATGAAAATTTCTCGAGATTGGCTCTCTGACTTCATCGATCTTACACAGCCTGCGGAGGAACTGGCTGAGGTACTCACCCAGACTGGACTGGAGATCGAAGGAGTGGAAGAGGTGGAACAGATTCCCGGCAGCCTGGAGGGTTTGGTTGTCGGTGAGGTCGTGTCTTGTGATCAGCACCCCAATGCCGATAAGCTCAAACTGACCCAGGTGGATGTCGGGGAGGAAGAACCACTACCCATCGTGTGCGGTGCCCCAAATGTAGCCACTGGTCAAAAGGTAATCGTCGCCCTGGTCAACACGACGATACATCCTACCTCGGGAGATCCATTTAAGATCAAAAAATCCAAGATACGCGGCGAGGTCTCCATGGGTATGATTTGTGCTGAAGATGAAATAGGTCTGGGCAGTAGCCATGACGGCATCATGGTCCTGGACACAGAAAAACCCAACGGCACACCCGTTCGCGAGATCTTCCAGCCGGGCGTAGATACCGTCTTCGAAATCGGACTGACACCCAATCGTGGAGATGCGGCTTCACATCTGGGCACCGCTCGAGACCTCAAAGCCTTCTACAAACAGCCCCTGAAGGCCATGTCGCAGCCAACTTTTGAGATCCAGGAAGTGGATCCTATCTCAGTAGTGGTGGAAAACAGTGAAGCCTGCCCGAGATACAGCGGCGTCACCATTAGGGACATAAAAGTGGGGCCATCACCAGATTGGTTGCAGTTTCGACTTCGCGCCATCGGACTCTCACCCATCAACAATATTGTAGATATCACCAACTATGTACTTCATGGACTGGGTCAGCCTCTGCATGCTTTTGACGCAGACCAGGTGACCGGGGGTAAGGTCGTCGTGAAGACGCTCGCCGAGGGCAGCGCATTCGTGACCCTTGATGAGAAGGAAAGAAAACTCAACGCCAACGATCTTATGATTTGCAACGCCGAGGAAGGCATGTGCATCGCGGGCGTGTTTGGTGGTATCAAATCCGGTATGACTGAAGCCTCCACGAGTGTCTTCCTCGAGAGTGCCTACTTCTCCCAAGACTGGGTACGGGCCACGGCGATGCGACATGGCCTGAGTACAGATGCTTCTTTCCGATACGAGCGCGGAACGGATCCCGAAATGACCATGAAAGCGCTCAAGTATGCAACGCAGCTGATCCTGGACATCGCCGGGGGCTATGTGGCGTCGGATTTTGTCGATATCTATCCCCAGCGCGTGGAGCCGAAGAAAATACACATGCCCTATCGCAACTTCGAGTGGCTCATTGGAAAAAAACTACCCGAAGACGAGATCAATGACATCCTGCAGCGACTTGATATCCAGGTGGCACCTGCTGGAGATCATATGGTGGCCACTGTTCCTGCCTACCGCAGCGAAGTGACCCGTCCAGCCGACCTGGTGGAGGAAGTGCTAAGGATCCATGGTATCAACAATATCGACATTGATGAGTCATTCTCTACCGAATACCTCGCAGAGTTTGAAGAAAATGAACCGTACAACATACAGGAAGAGCTGTCCCTTTTCCTCGTAGGCCAAGGTTACCAGGAAATAGTCACCAACTCTTTGACCAACCCGGCATACTACGAAAAGTACCCGCTGGGGGGAGAGCCTGTAGAAATCCTCAACAAATCCAGCCTGGAGCTCGGCATTCTCAAAACAGACCCCCTGTACACTGCGATCGAAGTGTTACGGCACAATATCAATCGTAAGATGCCCAACCTCAAGTTGTACGAATTCTGCAAGACCTACGAGCAAGTTGAAGGCTCTTACAAGGAAACTGAATGGCTCACGCTCTACCTCTCAGGTCAAACGGAGGAATCGTGGATGGCACCCTCTCGACCGTTCACTTTTCACGAGCTAGCGGGGGTCGCAGGAGGACTATTTTATATGCAAAATATAAGTGTAAATACTACCGTACTCGAGGCTGGTAAGACTTTTCAATATGGCCTGCAGTACACATCAGGTCACGAGCCGCTTGGCGAGATCGGTTTGCTCCAACCGGATTTGACGGCTCTCGCAGGAGTCGACCAAGAAGTCTACCACTTGCGTATCAGCTGGTCAAAGTTTCTGGAGCTCACCACCAAGAAACTTGAGTTTGAAGACCTTTCTAAGTTTCCGGAGGTTAGGCGTGACTTATCGTTGGTGCTAGATAAGTCCATTAGCTTCAAGGAGATAGAGGAATTGGCTTTCAAGTCTGAGAAAAAATTGTTAACTAGAGTCAATGTCTTCAGTATCTATGAAGGTGAGAACATCGGCGGCGACAAGAAAGCCTATGCCATCAGCTTCTTTCTGCAGGATCGGGAAAAAACCCTCACTGACAAATTGATCGACAAAGTGATGGGCCATTTGATTAAGCAGTTCGAATCACAGATAGGCGCAATTATCCGTAAGTGACATGAGCAACGACAACTTGAAAAAGGAGATCGATAACCTCGAACGGAAGGTGAAACTTCTCGTCAGCGAGCACCAAAAACTCAAGGATGAACTGGCCGCATCTAGACGGGAAATAGACTTGCTAAAAGGCGAATTGAGCGTGAAAGACGGCGAATTGTCCAACTTTCAAAATAAGTTCAAAATTAGTAAACTTGTAGGCAACATGGTGGTCGAGAGGGAAGACACTATGGTATTGAAGGCAGTGCTTGACGACTATATAACAGAGATAGATAAGTGCATCGTCCATCTCGGCGAGGCCTAATGTGATCTGAATGGCTGAACTATCCATTAAACTGAGAATTGGCAATCGAGAATACCCAATGAGGGTGAAAGCCGAGGATGAGGAAAGGATCAGAGCCGCTGGAAAGATCCTCAATCATAAAATAAAGTCATACAAAGATCAATTTGGAATAGATGATAATCAGGACCTGTTGGCGATGGTCGCCTTCGATTGTCTGATTGAGAAAATAAAGAGTGAAGAAGACAACGGCACCGTAGATGAATTTTCCACTCAGCAGCTCTCCAAACTGAACCAACTGATCTCAGAAGCGCTCTAGGCGTACTTTTTCTTCGTACCCATCCTCTCTTCCATCTCATATAAATAGATTGAGAATGGAAATCCTAGTTCCAGTGATAGCAGCTGTTGCGGGCATAGTCGTAGGCTACTTCGTCAACAATACACTACTGAAAAAGCAAGCCACTGCCAAAGTCCAGGAGGCCGAAGATAAAAAAGTACACATCCTCAAAGAAGCCGAGCTTACCGCCGAAAACATCAAAAAGGATAAGATCCTGGAAGCGAAAGAGAAGTTTCTGAAGCTCAAAGGGGACTTCGAAGAGGAGGCTAATCGCAAAAAGAATCAGATCATCTCCAACGAGAATAAGCTCAAGCAACGCGAAGCCAATCTCTCAAAGCAAATCGAACAAAACAAAAGAGGAGAAGCGGAAATAGAGTCGATGAAAGAAAACCTCGCGGCCCAAATTGAGATAGTCAAGAAGCGCAAAGAGGAATTCGAAAAACTGAAGAATCAACAAGTCTCTGTCTTGGAGAAGGCCGCTAACCTGAGCGCTGAGGAGGCCAAGCAAAAACTCATGGAGACGTTGAAAGATGAGGCAAGAACAGATGCTTCCGCTCACATCAAGGAAATCCTCGAAGAGGCAAAGATGACTGCCACCAAAGAGGCGAAAAAGGTCGTCCTCTCTACGATCCAGCGAACCGCAACAGAACATGCCATTGAAAATTGTGTATCCGTCTTCAACATTGAAAGCGACGACATCAAAGGGAAAATCATTGGTCGGGAGGGCAGAAACATCCGAACGCTAGAGTCGGCCACTGGTGTCGAAATCATCGTGGATGATACCCCTGAGGCCATCATCATCTCCGGCTTCGATCCTGTGCGAAGGGAAATCGCGCGGCTTTCACTGCACCGATTGGTCCAGGATGGGAGAATACACCCCGCTCGTATCGAAGAAATCGTCAATAAAACCCGTAAAAACATCGAAGAGGAGATCGTCGAAATAGGTGAGCGAACGGTGATCGATTTGGGTATCCACGGACTTCACCCTGAACTGATAAAAATGGTAGGTAGGATGCGTTTTCGATCGTCTTACGGTCAGAACCTACTGCAACATTCCAGGGAAGTTGCGAAGCTCTGCGCAACCTTGGCCGCCGAACTGGGCCTTAACTCCAAGCTCGCAAAGCGTGCTGGATTGCTTCACGACATCGGTAAGGTATGGCCTGAAGAGCCAGATACGCCCCACGCACTCCTGGGAATGGAGCTAGCCAAAAAGTATAAAGAAAACAAAGAGGTGTGCAATGCCATCGGCGCACATCACGATGAGATCGAAATGACCTCAATGCTTTCACCCATTATCCAGGCGTGCGATGCCATATCAGGAAGCCGTCCTGGAGCTCGCCGAGAAGTCATGGAGTCCTACATCAAACGACTGAAAGACCTCGAACAATTAGCCCTTGGATTTGATGGGGTGAACAAATGCTACGCTATTCAAGCAGGAAGAGAACTTCGAGTCATTGTAGACGCTGACCATGTGACAGACAAAGCTGCCGGGGACTTGTCTTTCCAGATATCTCAAAAGGTCGAGAAAGACATGCAATACCCTGGTCAGATCAAAATCACAGTGATCCGAGAGACCAGAGCCATTGCCTTTGCGAAGTAAGAGACAGTCATTTACTGATCTTCGGGTCACCTAAGGACAAACTGAAAACCGAAAGTCACCCGAAAGGGTATCAAGGGCCTTGGAGAGACAAATCCTGACTGCTCCACAAAATCCGCGTACTCATGATAGGCCGCTCCGTGAATGGGCATCAAAATCCCAATCGTAAAAGCTCCTAAGTCTGTGTTGGTCAATTTCTGATCAATACCGAAGCCGATCGCAAAGCCCGGAAACTCACGGCTCATGGAAGGGGCCGCATCGACGTGCAATCTACCATTGAAGCCATAAGTTGTCACAAAGTAAGGGTTCACGTTCCATGACTGATTAGTGGGCTTTCTCAACTTCAAGCCCACAGAGTAGTTCGCGCCACGAAAGTGAGTGCCAACACCACTGTATATCCCTACGATAGGGGTGAAATAGTAGGTAGCGTTGACACCCAATCCGCCATAATTGTGGCCGCCGCCGATTCCCAAGGAGAACTGATCCAACCGAAAAATCGAAACAGAGGTCAGCTTGGGAGGCGATGATGCCCTGGGCTCATTGTTGGCCCCAAAAGCGCCGTTCGAATGCATAGAAATCAAGAGCGTGGTAAAGCAGAGGTAAGTAGTTATTCTGATCATCGCTGCTGGTGGTTTTGGTTTGGGTCCGATCCCATAACCATCATCGATGATACCATGCCAGACGCGAAAACCCCCAAGAGATTACCTTGAGGCCAAGCGCATTCATGCGCCCTGCTGCGTGGTTATTCGCAAACAGCGCACTTCTAGACAAGTGCAATCTGACGTCAACCGGTCACGCCATGGCATGCGCAAGTCGAGCGATCATTGATTCAGGTTCTGAGGTCAAGGGCAAAGGAAAGGAATGAAATCGTTATCAACAATCTTTCTTGAAGAAAAGTAACGTTTCGTGCATGCTATTTATATTCACTCTTCGAATATTTATATTTTTATCCCATTCTAAGACAAGAATTGCATCACGTCCCCTACCAGTTGATTGGCTTTACCGAGCTTACCTTCGACATGTTTCACTCCAAAATCAACAGTATAGCTATCCCTGGTGATTGCGAAACGTATCCCACCCACTTCCTCACCAATGGACCCCTCTATGACATACTGGCGTTGATCTTTTTCCCGCAGTTGAAACTTCGCCTCCACCACCATCTCCCCGAAGTCACCTTCGACCATGTAGCTCAATAGTGGCACAAAATAGTCCCTCAGGTGATTGTGGAGATCCCTTTTCACATTTGCCCTCAGCTTCGACCATTGGTACGCAGCAAGAAATGCCATCAGTCCACCAGTAGCGCCTACCCACCCATTACCGATGATAAGCGCTACCAGTAGATTGAAAGCCGCCATGAATGCCAGCAGTCGCAGGGCATGCCGTAGCTTTTTGCTTGAATTGTCAACAAGAATATCGAATGCGACGATGGGCTTCAAAAATTCCAACCAAGCCGTCGCGGTACGCTTTCCTGAGGCATCTTTCTCCAATAGGAATCTTCTTTGGGCTGAAGAGAGCTCATCAAAAATTTGCTTAGGGGTACGAAGATCAGCCATCGGGAATGTCCAGGATATACCTAGCTACAGCTCAACTAGGCTACTGAATATAGCAAAAATTCTAGCACATCGGATGGGCCCTGCCCCTAATCTTAGATCCTACGCAACGCCTCGTTGGGACGGGCATAGCTGAATCTGGCCATCCTCTGTGCAGTCAAATAACCGTCTAAACCATTGATTGTGACACTACCTGCCTCAGCTAAGTCAATATAGCCGTCCTCCTGCAAGCATTCGCCTTTTAAGCGCAGCTCCACGATTTTTCCAATGATGAGCAACGTGTCATTGGCCTTGATGAGGTACTGCTCCTGATACTGCATCCCTATTTGCACCCGAGATTCACCCACATAGGGTGCCGTGTGCAACGGCGACCATTCCTTTGTCAAGCCGCAAGCTTCAAACTCATCCGTCGACTCGGGGTACTTGGCGGAGGCCTGATGTGCTGCTTCAATGACCGTCTCCTCTACGTGATTGATGGTGTAATAGCCCAAGTCCTTGAGGTTTTCATACGTATGTCTGGGCACGGTTGTAGGTCGCAAAATAAATCCTAGCAGAGGGGGATTGCTCCCAATGTGCGTCACGGAACTAAATAGTCCAAGGTTGGCGATCCCTTTTGCATTGACCGTACCCAATAAATTGGCACTCTTGAAGCCCGACACGGAATTGATTAGATTGTTGCGATAGCGCTGCTCAAGCGACATGATGTCGTCGTATCCAAAGCGTTTGTGTGTCGAGTCTTTTGTTGCCATGCCAATGGAACTTGACGATGGATGGATTGTTCGGATCCAAAACCTGCTCACTCTTCGAGACAGATTGCATTACCCAAAAAATAAACCTTTTCGTTCTTGACATGTTCCTTTCTTCATGAGCCGCCAGCTACTGCATTATGAGACCTTTGAGCTCCCAGAACAGGAAGAATGGGTTGTTTTCGTCCACGGCGCCGGAGGCAGCGTCAGTACATGGAAGTACCAGGTCGACGACTTCGAAAAGCATTACAACCTGTTGTTGATCGACCTCAGAGACCACGGATTATCCAAAGATGTGGATCCGATGATGGACGCCTACTCATTCCAAGACATCAGCCAAGACATCAAGGCCGTGATGGACCAAGTAGGCGTGAAAACCGCACACTTCGTGACGCTGTCATTTGGTAGTGTCTTGGTACAAGACTTCGCGACGAGGTACCCCTACAGGGTGAAGAAAATCGTGTTTGCCGGAGGTATCTTCAAAGGCACCTGGGCAATTCGATCTTTCGTTCATTTCGCCAAGGCGCTTAATTCCGTCCTGTCTTATGAGAAGATGTACTCTTTCTTCTCCTATCTGCTCATGCCTAGAGAACGCAACCAAAAAGCGAGACGCCTCTATCAAATGCAGGCGCGAAGGCTGACGCAAAAAGAGTACCTGAAATGGGTGGCTCTATATGACGAATTCTTCCGTCTACTCGCCAAATTTTCTCACAGACCACTGGTCAATCCCGGCCTCATCATCATGGGTGGGGACGATTATGTATTTCTGAGCGGAGCGGAGGAGTTTGACCAACTTCAGCCTAGGGCTCGGCTACAGGTAATACCAAAGACGGGCCACATTTGCAATGTGGAACAACCTGAGCAATTTAATCAACTGGCCCTTGATTTCCTGGGAGCAGGAAATATGACCCAAGGAAGATCAGCGTCCACAAAGCAGTACGAATCCAGTTACTCCGAATAAGTGACTGCACCGACTCCGTCACATCAATACCACTGCCAATCTTCCCATGCAGGGGTACCGCGTAGAAAAAAGTAGTCGCCCAGGTACCCAAAACCAAGATGAAAATGATCAACCGGAAGATGTTAAAATCCGTCACCAGCTTCATGCCATGAAGTACCAATTGACCAAGCATTAGTGGCATCACGATGTAAGTGATGTTTTGCGTATAGGGGCCATGCCACTTCAACAGTGAGGCCTTGTCGTAGTATTGAAAACTAGGATAAACCACCAGTTGTACCATCCAGATAAGTACAACCAACCCAAAATCAATGATCTTAATGAGCATCCTTTAATAAAGTTTACAACGGGTTCAACAATCACGATGCACTCCCTGTTTCAGGATCAAACAAAACAGATGGCGAGATGCGAGCAATAGTGTGGTTTAGAAACGATCTGAGGGTACAAGACAATGAGGTCTTAACAAAGGCTGTAGCGGACTATGAGGAGGTGTTCCCGGTCTACTGCTTCGATGAGCAGGCATTCCAAGAATCCCCCATTGGTATCGCGCGAATGGGCCGCTTTAGAGCTGAATTTCTATGCCAAGCTGTTGAAGGACTTCGGGAATCATTGCAGCGTCTAGGTAGTGATCTTATTGTCAGACACGGGGACCCTGTGAAGGCCATCGCTCAATTGGCCGAAGTGCTGCAAGTCGATGCTGTCCTGGCCTCAAAGGAGGCAACGCCGGAAGAAATAGCTATGGAACAGGCTTTGGAGGCCGCTCTGTGGAAGCAAGAAATAAAATTCGATCTCAACTGGCAATCCACGCTCTACCCGCTGGACGACCTACCCTTCCCAGTGAAGCATCTGCCCAATGTCTTCACCGCTTTTCGAAAGAAGGTGGAAAAAGAGAGTCGTGTGCAACAGCCGATTGCCGCTCCCGAAAAGATGCCAGCCGTGGAAGGTGTGAATACGGGATCTTTGCCCAACTTGGGCGACTTTGGCTTGGCAGAGAAGCCCTTTGATGACCGGTCAGTGGTCAAGTTCATCGGGGGTGAAGCCATAGCATGGAAGCGACTCAATTATTACTTCTGGGAAACCGAACTCCTGGCCACCTACAAAGAGACACGAAATGGTCTCGTCGGCGGTGACTATTCCTCCAAATTCTCCCCCTGGCTCGCATTGGGCTGTATATCACCTCGGTCGATCTACCATGAAGTCAAGCGTTTTGAGAAGACCAGGAAAAAGAACTCATCTACTTATTGGCTGATCTTTGAGCTCATCTGGCGAGATTTCTTTCGATACACCGCTTACAAATTTGGACCACGACTTTTTCAAGTGGGCGGGCTCCAGGGGCGAAGCAAGCCGCACTGGGAAAACCAGCGGCAGTTTGATCGGTGGTGCCATGGAGCGACCGGTGTACCTTTCATCGATGCAAATATGCACGAGCTCAACACGACCGGTTTTATGTCGAACAGAGGGCGGCAAAACGTCGCCAGCTATCTTGTCAATGACCTCAACATCAACTGGACCTGGGGTGCCTGGTACTTTGAGTCAATGCTCATCGACTACGACCCCTGCAGCAATTGGGGCAACTGGGCCTACGTAGCCGGCGTAGGGAACGATCCAAGGCAAGACAGGTACTTCAATATCGAAAGCCAAGCCTCTCGGTACGACCCTGATGGAACCTACGTCGGCCTGTGGCTGGATGAAGCGACTATCAAGTCCTAGGTGTCCAGCGCTAATCATGGGGATTTTGGTAAATTCTGCAAGTAAAATCCCCACCATGAAAAGACTGACCTACTTCTGTTTACTGTTCCTGCCGCTTCTGTCGTACGCCCAAGGAAGCACACTTTTGGAGTCACTGACCTGCGGCAGCAAGATCCTGGAAAAAGAGGTGGCTTATAGCATCTACCTCCCGGCAGGCTACGAGGCCTCTTCACGCCGCTACCCTGTGCTTTATCTTTTGCACGGATATACTGATGATGAGACCGCTTGGACCCAATTCGGCGAAGTAAAAAAGATCGCGGACCAGGCGATGCAAGATGCTCGGGTGACCGATATGATCATCGTAATGCCCGACGCAGGCGTCGATTGGTATGTCAACTCTTATGACACCAAAACGAGGTACGAGGACTTCTTCATCGAGGAACTCATCCCTTTTGTTGAATCCAACTACCGGATAAGATCCGAAAAACAGTTTCGCGCGCTGGCGGGCTTGAGCATGGGTGGTCATGGGACACTCCTCTACGCCATCAAGTATCCCGAGCTGTTTGCGGCAGCAGCGCCATTGAGTGCCTCGGTGTGGACCGAGCAGTCCGTTATGGAAATCGATCAGAAAGGGTGGGATGAGTATTTCGGTTTCATCTACGGACCCGAGTTGGCTGGAGAGGCAAGGCTCACACCTCATCTGCGACAAAGTAACACACTCTTTCTCTTACAGGATCTTTCCGAAGAGGGGCTCCAACAGCTACGGGAGGTGAAGTTCTACATCGATTGCGGGGATGATGACTTCTTGATCGAAGGAAACATGGAATTACATGCCGAGATGAGGAAGTTGGAGATCCCTCATGAGTTTAGGGTTCGCGACGGGGCGCACAACTGGACCTATTGGAGGACCGCCCTACCCACGGTTTTGAGCTTTATCTCTGAGAGATTTCACAGATAACGGATCCATACAGCTGGTTTTTTTCCAGATCAGGCAACATTTTTTTGATGGGAGGCCCTTAAATCTTAACATTCCGGTTGAGTAGAGGATGAGATTTGGTCACTTATCGTGCAGTTGACCTTCAAATCTGATCAAGTTGCAAAAGCAGTCAGCCGGTGAAATCGGCCAGACTTGTGCGAGCAGAACAACTGAAAAACCGTACTTGAAACAGCATATGCGTGGTTTTTACCCATAAAAAAACCCTGAAGCGTTTTGGCTCCAGGGCATACAACCAGCATAGACAAATTCTGCGTGCGCAGAAATCTTATTGCAATTTAAGTGGTTATTACGATTTTCCCACCATTTAACTGCTTAATAATTTTTTTAGCGAGCTTCGACACCGTCGGGTCTAGCTCATAGAGTATATCCAACTCCACGGTTTTCGCCGTCCGCTCCACTTCAATTACGTAGTCCGAGTATGATCCCAACTTGTACAGGTCATCTTCAGGGTTGAACCAAATAAGTAACTTTGCCATGGTGCATGGGTATTAGGTGGTTTGGAATAATGGCTGATGAAGGATCAAAAACTGCTGGTCAGAGCCAATCCTTCCATCTTTGCAATTAACATCAAATACACCGGGCTGTGGCAATAGGCGACACCGTATTTTTCACCATGTTTTCAACATAGTAATCCAGTGAATTTTAAGCAATTGAAGAGCCTGGGAGTAGGTTTAGGGGTATTCGTGTTGGTAGTGTGCAGTCTGTACTTGTGGATAACTTATCAAAGAGGCAGCCCCAACTGGTACCTTTTGGTCATGATTTGTGGCATGGCCCTACTGCTGTTTTACACTTTTATGGAAAAGAGAAAGAGAAGATAATCCTCTGAAATGATCTGCGCAGGGTAAGCCTCGATGCATCTTGTCCTCCTATGTCCTGCCATCAAAACGTCAATAGGCGCTACAGCAGGATCCTTTTTCCCTGAGAACTTACACGTCTCCTGAGTATTCACACGATACCGCAATTCCTGATGCTTGGAATTGGTCGGTTCCGAATGACTCGGACTGGGGACTTCCCTCTGTATCACTGGTTTCGCTGAAGACTACTCCGAGAAGAGGGTGCGCGCGGCGATGCTCTTGCCCAAGGTGAGCTCGTCAGCATACTCCAACTCACCTCCTATAGGAAT
>JBCCXG010000079.1:0-13966 GCA_039191945.1 Bacteroidota bacterium | reverse complement strand
CGGCTGCGGCACAGTACCCGCTTCAATTGACTTATCGATTGAAAGCGCCTGTGATAAGGTTGGAGAAACTGAAGGCAGGTGCTACGATTGGCTTTTCAAGGTTTTACAAGGTCGAGCAAGATGAGTGGATCGCCACCCTACCGATTGGTTGGGCCGACGGATATGACAGCGGGGCTGAGAATGGGGCCAAGGTACTCCTAGGAGATAAGTTGCACACCGTCGTCAACGTCAATTCGAGCCACACCAACATCTCTTTGGGGCCTGAAACTGACGTCAGTGTAGGTGATGTTGCCACACTCATTGGACCGGAAAGGCCCGAAATCAGCCCTGAAGGATTTGGGCAGTTGGTCAATGGACACAACTACCTTCAAATCAATTACAGGGAATCTTTGACCAAATACGTCTATGAGGCTTTTTAAGATAGTCGGTTTGTGGCTGCTGGGGCTCCCCGCCTTGGGCCAAGGGGAGTATCTCACGCTTCGAGACAGCGCAAAGGTGTACGTGGAAGAAACTGGCAATGGCCAGACCTTGGTCTTCATCACTGGATGGACGATGACCCATCGGTTTTTTGAACATCAAAAAAGTCACTTCTCAGAAGATTTTCACGTGTTGACTTACGACCCTAGGGGTCAAGGAAGATCAACTCAAACCACCTTTCAAAACCACTATAAAGCGCATGCCGAGGACCTTCGCGAAATTCTTGAGCAAAAGAACCTCAGTAACGTCACCTTAATTGGTTGGTCGAGCGGCTGCTTGACGGTGTATGAGTATGCAAGGAGTTTTGGACTGGAAGAGGTCGACAAAGTGGTCCTGATCGATGAGCCGCCGAAGTGGGTAGGGGATATCAATACGGAATGGGTCTATGGCAGTTTTGGAGAATATCGAACGAGCCTGAAACGGATGCTTCGCGGGCCCTCGGATCCTAGTGGCATTATCAACTGGATGCTAAGCAAAGAGGTCGACGAAGAGACCATGCAGTGGATGAGTGATGAAATCCGGATGACACCTCCCCACGTGGCGCTGAGCTTGTACATCGATGGTCTCGTCTCGGACTACCAGGTAGATCTCATCAAAATGGCACAGGAGGTACCCGTACTGGCGATGGTAAGATGGAACTTCCTTGAGGAAGCAAAAGCATGGTTGGATCTTTATGCACCTGAGGTGAATTTGAAGAGAATTTCCAGCCACGCCATGTTTTGGGAGCGACCCGAGGAATTCAATGCGTTGCTCTCGGATTTCTTGCGGTCAGAATAGAAGGATATGAGGTTTGTCTTACCTGTTTGCGTCGTTCTCTGGTCGGTGACTGGCTGGGCGCAAGAAGACAATAACAACTTCCCGCCTCCCGAAGTGCAACCAGTAGTTGAGGCTTTCCGAGTGACGGCCGACATCAACGTGGACGGGCGACTGGACGAGTCGGATTGGGCCAGAGGTAAGGCGGTGTCCGACTTTTTCCGTCAGGAACCTCGACAGGGTGGTCCCATTAGATATAATACCGAAGTGAAGTTCTTATTCGACGACAAGTACCTGTACGTTGGTGCGTGGTGCCGGGATTCGGTGGGCATAAAGGGCATCAGGGTACAGGATCTTAGGAGAGACTTCAGTTGGGGCGAAAATGACATCTTCGGAGTTGCTTTGGATCCGCAGAACCTCAAGCAATACGCTCAGGTGTTTCAGACCACACCCTACGGTAATCAGCGAGACTTGCAGGCCTTCAATGGAAATAGCCTTGATACTGGCTGGAACACCCTCTGGCGCGTTCGTACGCAGCGAAGTGAAGATGGATATACGGCCGAGTATGCCATTCCGTTCGAGACCTTAAGGTACGATCTGCCTGACGACGGCGGACCGACTGAATGGGGTGTGACACTGACCAGGTATGCAAGACGCGACATTGAAAAATCCACATTCCCCGCCATTCCTCAGTCCTTTACACCCTACCGAATGACCTATGCGGCCAAACTGACCGGGGTCGAGGCCCCACCGCCTTCTGCCAATATCAGGATCGAACCCTATACCTTGTATCAGTACGATCGAATTGACGACGAGGCAACTGAGGAGGTTGACACGGATGGAGACTTCAAAATCGGCGGTGATATGAAGTGGGCTATCAATCCTAGTACCGTCCTGGACCTAACCATCAATACGGATTTTGCCCAGGCAGAGGTCGATCGGGCAGTGAACAATCTAGAGCGCTTCAATATCTTCTTTCCCGAAAGGCGCCAGTTCTTTTTGGAGAACTCAGGCATATGGTCCGGCGGTTCGCAGACGTCCATCCGGCCATTTTTTAGCCGTCGAATCGGACTGCAAGGAAACTTCAATGCGGCTCCCGCGCCAATTGATGCCGGTACGCGCTTTACGCAAAGGACTGATAAGCAAGCCATTGCTGCATTACTTGTGCGGCAGAGGGAGACCAATGCGTCACAAGCTGCCAATTTCGGCGTACTTCGTTATTCACGCAACTACGGCAGGGAAAATAATATCGGCGTGATGGTCACCTACCGCGGAGATCAGCAATCCAGTGAGCTGGACCTTGCATCCAACAACAACACCACAATCACTTTAGATGGTCGGATAAGGCCCACTAGCGTCTGGGACATCAACTACCTCTTGTCCACCTCCATTGACGAGTTCTCAGGAGACGCTGGCTTCGGGGGACGGCTCTCGATCAGCAATCGTTCCAACAAGTACTACCTTGCGTGGATCACGGACTTCATCGACGACAACTACAACCCGGCCATGGGATTCGTTCGACAGAGCAATCTGGTTAGCCACAGCCCCGGAGGATACTGGATTGTTCGTCCCAAGACGGATTTTATTCGACGTTGGGATCCGGGGATCTTTGCCACCTACAATCATGATGCCACGGACCCGACCAACTTCCAGCAGGCCAACATCTACATTTTTCCGATTTATACCTGGTTCAAGGACAATAGCTTTGTGCAGGTATCGATGACCCCTACCTGGCAAAACATCAATTTCGACTTTGCCCCGCTAGGACTGCAGATCGAGCCTGACAATTACTTCTATATCCGCTATTTATTGCAATACAACACAGACCAATCAAAGAAATGGTCCCTGGCCACTACCTATGATTTTGGAACATTTTACAACGGTCGGCGCAATTCACTGAATGTCTCCGGCCGTTTAGCGCCCCTACCGCACGTGGCGATGACGGTGGAGTACGAGCGCAACGACCTGCGTGGCGTGGGTGTGGAAGAGGAAGACCTGGTGACCGATCTGGTCACTGTCGGCTCTCGATTTGCACTGAATCCACGTGTGCAGCTTTCTGCCTTTTACCAGTACAACAGTTTCGATGAGCAGGGAAGGTGGAACATACGGGCGAGCTGGGAATATCAACCGCTCTCATTTCTCTTCCTGGTTTTCAACGATACACAGATCGATGGACTGGACGACCCCTTTCAAGAGCAGCAATTCATAGGAAAATTGACTTTCTTGAAGCAGTTTTAGAGGCAGAACTCAAACCTACCACCCATGAGAAGAAGACGATTTGTACAACTATCGGGGCTAGGCGCGATTGGAGCACCTGTTGTTGCCAAGGCTTCATCGCCCCTGAAAAGTGAGCTCAGAATCTTTCAAGACTCCCCAGATGTGGTTGTAGTTGGCGCGGGGACGTTTGGAATGTGGACCGCCTATCACCTGCAGGCTTCTGGTGCCAAGGTGACACTGTTGGATGCTTACGGCCCAGGCAACTCCAGGGCCAGCTCTGGTGGTGAGACGCGGCTGATCCAGTGCGACAATGACAATAATGTCTATGTGCAGAGTGCCAAGCGCGCGTTCGACTGGTGGAAAAATATGGAAACCCTATCCGGTGAGCAGTTGGTCTTGCCAACCGGTAAGCTATCCATGTCGCCCGAAGCGTCTTACCGCGAGTACGCGGAGAACCGGAAGCAACAGCTTGTTGCCCAAGGAATAAACAATACGGAAGTGCTTGGTCCAGATGAGATTAGGTACCGTTGGCCCCAGATTCATAGCGAAGATATTGCGGCAGGCATGTTCAATAGCGGGGGTCCCTCGGGGAGCACGCTCATGGCAAGGAAAGGATTACAGACGGTGGCCAAAGTGTTCGAAAAAGGTGGAGGTCGCTTATTGATCGGCAAAGGCACGCCGGTGCTGAAGCAGGGAAGGGTAGAAGGTATTGCCGTGGAGGGTGGCGAGACGTTGAATGCTCAACACTACATTTTTGCTTGCGGCCCTTGGCTGACTAAAATCTTCCCGGAGCTCTTATGGCCCAAATTACAAGTCCAACGCCGAGACGTACTGTTCGTAGGCACTCCGCCTGGAGACCACAGATTCTCATTTCCCAACCTACCCGAATGGGGCGTTGCGGGAAGCGGGTACTACGGGTTTCCTGACATCGAGCATCGAGGGCTCAAAGTCGCTCCGTACCCGGATTACAATGCTTTCGACCCCGATGTGGACGAACGACTGGTCAATCATTACCAGGTAAAGCGAGCACATGAGTTTGTCAAGCATCGCTTCCCCGCGCTCGGTGACCAGCCGATTATCGAAAGTCGCGTCTGTCAGGTCACCAACTCCACGGACGGTAACTTCATCGTCGATCAAGTTCCTTCGAGTGACAATGCTTGGGTGATCGGCGCTGGTTCGGGGCATGGCTTTAAGCACGGGCCAGCGATCGGGGAGTATGCGGCAAAGCGCATCCTCGGTGAGGGGTCAGATCCACTATGGGATAGCAATTTCAAGATGAAGCCGGAGACTTTTTAGCACTACGTGTCTCAAGGTATGTCTGGAATAGAGAGGCTAATGACGATTCCGGGTTAGCGCCTTTGTTGCTATTGATCTTTTGCCTTTTTGGAGCTCCTGGTCTTGACGATGACGACTCCGTTGGGTGCTTGATACTCATCGATGGCCTTCTGCCCTTTGACTACTTCTATGGTTTCAATGTCTTCTGGTTTTAAGTCCCCCAATTTCTCTCGGTCCGCAACCTGTCCATCAAGGATAAGGACCGGGTCCTTGCCGCTGGCTGCTATGCCCACTCCGCCTTCACGTATCCTCACGGTTTGTTGAACAGCCTTCTTTGTTTGTATGACGATAACCCCATTGGGGGAATCATATTCCTTCAGGGCAGCCTCGTCCTTTATCACTTGCACTGATTCAATTTTGCTTTGATCAAGCAGGTCAAAGATTTCGTAACCATACTTCACGCCGTCAATATAGATATCAGGTTTTGGCGCATCTTTCAACTCAATTTTTAGTTGATCCTGGGCGAGGGCGTGAAAGGCTGAAAACAGAATGATACAAGTAATTGCTATTGCGTTTTTCATAAGGATTAAAGTTTTGTCGTCTTTCGAGTTACTGCGAAGTCATGTAAATGATCACTACATCGTCCTCGTAGATAACGTTCTGTTTTGAGGTCGTCGGTTGTTCTTCGGAGAACAGGGATAGCGCTTCATGCAACAGGGCTTCTTTTTCGTCATACGTTATGGGTCTTGGGGCCACCTGCTGATCGCCCGCGTCGTAAATGAGGGCGAACACAACAAAAGCGATCGACGCCGCCACTGCGGGTAAACCAATGAGCATTCGCTGCCTATTTCTCCTTCGTTTTTGAATAGTGGACCAAATGGTATCAGGCAAATTGGATGGGGCTTTGTTCCTTTTGCGATTCCTGTAGGTCGCCCACTCCGCTATGCCAGGCTGCTGATTTTTACCATCAAAAAGCGTCTCCTCTTCTTCCAAAGTGGTTTCTGCGGCCAAATATTTGTCTATCAAATTATCAGGTTTCCTGCTAGTCATAGCTGTATATATTTCTCAGTTTCTTGCCTACATGTTTGCGTGCTCTCGACAGTAAAACTCTTACATGCTCCACTTTCAGATCCATCGCGGCAGCTATTTCGGAGAACTCAAAGCCGTCAATATCTCGCATCATCATTACTTCACGTTGCTGGGATGGCAATTGCTTCAGAAGACGCTCTATGATCGCAGATAGTTCTTTCCATTCTACCTCATTCTGACCTGTATCTGATTTAAGCACTGTCAAGTGCAAGTCGGACGAATCGAACTCCAGACTCTTCTTCTTCAACAGGTCTAAACAATAGTTGCGCGCGGTTAGAAACACGAAACCCTTGATGTTTGGATGATTGGCGATCTTCTTCCTGCTGTCCCACAGCTTGATCATTATTTCCTGGACGGCATCCTCAGCGCTTCGATGACTTCCGAGCATTCGAGCCACCATCGGATAAATCCGCTCGGAAAGTGAGAATACCCTGTCTATGAAATCTTCTGTTTTCATCCTATACTTAGAATAACGACTATTTGGCTCAGGCATAACAGTCCAGGCATGGGAAGGAGTAAAAGGCCCCACCCAGGTCAATATTCTTTTGAGTTATTTTTTCCGGAGGGACTCACAGGCGGTGAATACTGAGAGATATTGTTTCGATCGTAACCCACAGAAATTTGTAACACCCTAATGAGTGATGTATTTTGGAATATGAGAATACTGCTGCTTCTATTGGGGCTCATTGGACTTTCTGCTTGCTCATCGGAATCCGAACAAAAACGCCCTCCCAATATCGTTTTTTGCCTGGCTGATGACTGGGGATGGCCACATGCCGGGGCCTACGGAGATGCCGGTGTGAGCACCCCTAATTTTGATAGGATCGCGAATGAGGGCGTACTGTTCCACCACGCCTACGTCACCAGCCCCTCTTGTACACCGAGCAGAAACGCCTTCATTACGGGGAAATACCACTGGGAGCTTGGTCCTGGGGCCAACCTGTGGAGCACCCTTCCTTCAGAGCATCAAAGCTTTATTCACCTCCTAGCGGCGAACGGCTACGTCGCTGGCAGAACGAGCGCCAAAACCTGGGGTCCGGGAAACATCGACAATTGGGTTGAGCATCATGGAAACCATCCTTCCGGCGATGCTTTTGAGGCTTTCGATGAGTTTCTTGATACTACCGAGGCCAAAGACAAGCCCTTTTTCTTTTGGTTGGGTTCGTCTGATCCGCATCGGGGATACGAAGAAGGTTCGGGAGCAGCCAGTGGCATTGATATTTCTCAAGTCCACCTCTTTGAGCACTATCCCAAATCCGATGAAATACGAAACGATGTCGCCGACTATTATTTCGAAGTCCAAAGATGGGACCAGCTGGTGGGAACTGTTCTCAGCTCCCTAGAGAAACAAGGCTTGTTGGACAACACGATCATCATTGTCTCGGGAGACCATGGCATGCCCTTTCCGCGCTGCAAAGGCAACCTTTATGACTCAGGCGTGCGGGTCCCTTTTGCTGTTCGTTGGGGTAAAGAGATCGCTGCGGGCCGCAAAGTCGATGACTTCATTTCTTTCGCTGATATAGGCCCCACGCTGTTGGAGCTCGCCAACGTTGATCTTCCAAATGACATGACGGGCCGCAGCTTTGCCAACGTGTTACGGTCTGAAGCATCTGGAATGATAGACGCATCGCATCGTTCAGAGATCGTCTTTGGTCGGGAAAGGCATGTGCCCGCTCAGGAAAAACCCAACCTAACCGGTTATCCCTCTCGAGGCTATCGTAATGCAGATTACTTGTACATTCGGAATTACCAGCCCGATTTGTGGCCTGCGGGGACTGGTGAGCCCATGAGCACCAACTTCGAACCCCACTGGTACTATGCCGACTGTGACAATGGTCCGACGAAGCGATACATTCTGGACAACCAGGACAAGGACGAGGAGCATGCCCGGGCATTTGACCTGAGTTTTGGTCAAAGGCCAGCCGAGGAACTCTACGACCTGAAGCAGGACCCAGGGCAGTTGGACAACCTTGCGTCGAATGCTGAGCACGCCGCGACGCTCAATGGCCTGCGAGAAAAACTCCAAGAAAGACTGACGGCACTCAATGATCCTAGAGCCCAAGATCCGGACTATAAAGGATTTGATGACTATCCCTACCTTGGTGGCAGATTGAAGAAGGTTACCTCTTCACCACTACCGTAGGCGATTCTGGAGAAAGACGCGATCTTCGATCCTTGCTCTTGAACCCAAGGACAAAGTGTCGAGGACAGAAATAGTTTTGTTAATGGGCGTTGAGCTCACTGCCTATTGATCAAACTGCTTTCAATGGTTTTTGGGATAAGGCGAGTAGTCATGCAATTGACCAGACGATCTTCTATTCCAGGTTTTACCTCCAGCCAACAAATCCATTGACCGTAGCGTACCCATATTTGCCCAATTAGGGATAACATTGCATGGGTACTGTGGCGCTGCTGGTTTTGTGGCTTTTGCCTTTGGTGATCCCTATTTGAAAACGACTGTGACAATGTTAAGAACTACTTCTATTACCCTAATTGGCCTTCTTTGGTGTACCAGCTGCTGGGCTCAGAAAAAGAATCAAATTCCCGGATCCTACAGCAAGATCAAACGAGACAGACAAGGCCTGTACTTCGAGAGGGGTGAAAATAAATTCTACGCCCGGGAGGCCGTTCCCAAATACACCATTTCGCAATTGCTAGGTCAGCCCCAAGGCACGGAGAATGGTTTGCTTCTTGACTTTGGTGACTTGACAGGAACGATCGTCTACGGGATGATTCCCTATGGCCAGGCATCCCATCCACTGCCTGTTTTTCGTTTTGAGCAAACGCTTGTCGAGGGGAAAGTTGAGATCAATATTAAAGAAGACTTCAAGTATCCCTACGATTTCGTAGGATGGTCAGAGAAGGGCAATTTCACCATTGGGTACCGGTTGATTGACGAGGCGGGGGAGGTGCTCTTTGACGGTGAAGTAGCGGGTGCTGGTACTGGCCCCTTCACGGCAGAGTCTACACTCTATGAAGGGCCGTTTGTCAATCTTCTGCAGCCCAATCAAGTGACGATCTCGTTTGAGACCTCTACGCCTGTGAAAGCACGCGTCGAAGCGGATGGCAGAAGCTTTGAAGATGCCAAAGCCTCCACGCATCATGAGATCACCGTGGACGACTTGAGTGCTGGCACAAAGTACGACTACACGGTCTATTTTGGAAACTTATCCCAGTCCTACCACTTTACAACAGCACCTCAAAAAGGAAGTCGCAGCCCGTTTGTATTTGGCTATACCAGCGACAGCCGCCACGCACCCGGTGGTGGCGAGCGCCGGATTTACGGGGCCAATGGATACATTGTCAAGAAGATGGGTGCGCTGGCTTACAGCCAGGGAGCAGCGTTCATCCAATTTACGGGTGATATGATCAATGGGTACTTGACCACGCCCGAGGAGACGCACCTGCAGTACACCAATTGGAAAAAGAGCCTTGAGCCTTTTTGGCACTACATTCCGGTCTATGCGGGTATGGGCAATCACGAGGCTTTAGGCCATATATTCAGTGACGAATCAGGCCGGGTTATGGGCTTCATTGATCGGTTCCCCTACGATACGCAGTCGGCAGAAGTGGTAATGCAGCAAGCGTTTGTCAATCCCGAAAATGGCCCCGATGGCGAGGATGGTGCTTCCTATGATCCGGATCCTGACCGTGTTGATTTTCCAAGCTACAAAGAGACCGTCTTTTACTATACCTACGGCAACGTGGCGATGGTGGTACTCAATAGCGATTACTGGTATGCACCTTCGCTGACCAGTAACCCATTTACCAGTGGGGGCCTGCACGGCTATCTGATGGACAATCAAATGGATTGGCTCAGAGAGACGATCGAACAACTGGAGCAGGATGAGGACATTGACCACGTTTTTGTGACTCAGCATACGCCGGCATTTCCAAACGGCGGCCACAGCCGAGATGACATGTGGTACAACGGTAACAATGACCCCCGTCCTTTTGTCGCCGGCAAACCTATGGTCAAAGGCATCATTGAAAGGCGAGACGAGTATTTGGATATTTTGGCCAACCAGAGCACCAAGGTTGTCGGAATCTTGACCGGGGATGAGCACAACTATAATTGGTTGAAGCTCACAAACGAGGTTCCCATTTACCCGGAGAATTATCGCTTTGAAAAGATCTCCTTCAACCGACCGATCTATCAAATCAACAACGGCGCCTCCGGCGCACCGTACTATGCGCAGGAGAAATTGCCTTGGAGTGCCTTTACGCAGTCTTTCAGTGTGGAAAATGCCTTGTGCCTATTCTACATCGATGGTGGGAAAGTGACGATGAAAGTGCTCAATCCGGACACGCTCAATGAGATCGATAACGTTGTGCTCCGTGAGTAGCCAAGAATAACCGAAGTAGCTGATTACCATCCATAGTAGCCTTTTGGCTTGATCCCTTTCAGTCGGAGGTATACGATGCACTGTCCCCGATGATGAATGATATGATTTTCCATCGCATAGAATAGTCGCCAGATGGGAATCGTATCGCCTGCAAAATCGCAATTTGAGCACAGTTTTTCGTCTGAAAGCTCCGTAATCGATTTCCGCACAAAGGCGTATAAGTTTTTCATTTCACTAATGACATGGTCTTTGGTCATCTGTACCGGCAGCTTCACATCCTTGTAAGGGTTGTTCAAACCTGTCCGACCTGCCAACTGCCCACACGTGTAAATCACACAGTGTCGCCATTGCTCCCCAAAGCTCATGGCCTCGGGGGTGTACTTAAACGTGAAATGCTCCGCCGGCATCTGCTCGATATTGACCATGGTCATCGTTTCGGACCTTTGCCACGCCGCAGAAAGTTCCTTCCGCAGCGCACTCATCGATTTCTTTGCTTCTCCAGACAATTCCCCATCACCCGCTGTAGCAAGGAGCTTTTCCTGATTTTTACGGTCTACCTGGCAGCCTGAAAACACAAGGACTGATAGGCCAGCCATCTTCTTCAAAAACGCTGGACGATTCATGTGAATATCGGTTTTAGAAAGTCGGTTTCCTGTTTAGATATGGAGCACCGAACTTACCATAAATGCAACCTTATTGCAAAAAAAATCAAACGCGCTCCGAGCAATAGCGTCCCTTGCCCGATCAGAGGTCCTTCACCTTGATCACTTCGAAGTTCCGACGGTCAAAATAGTCATCTAACCCATAGTCCGTATTGATGATGATTCCTCCGAGGAGCGCGATCTTTTCCACGTGGAATTCATCTTTACAAGCGCTGATGTGGTCATGGACCTTTTTGTCAATGATCTCATAGGCGGCCTCGGTAATGGCCTTTTGCCGATTGTCACTGTCCAGAATCTGCTCGCGGTAGGGAAGCAGGCTCTCTTCTAGTTTCATCTGTTGGTAGTCGTCGTCATTCATGTTTGGTTTGTAGCCAGCATCTTGCAATCTATCGAGGGCCAACATCAAAGCCCCACAAGAGTTCCCGGTCTGTTCCTGACGAGGTCGATACATCTTACCCAAATCCCCGTCCAGGGTGACACCAATGTGTGGGCCGTAAAATATGAAAGCGCTGCCATCATCCGGTATGTGATGAGCAAAAGCGGTCATCCCGGTTTGGCCAGCAAACGGGATACCTCCCAGGCCACCCATGATAAAGGGTCCGAACAGTACATTGAAAAATGTAGTGGAGGGCACGTTGATATCATCAGAACATACGGATGTCGCCATGAGCACCCTAGAGATGTCAATTTGGTGCTGAATCTGCATTTGCCCCAGGTAGTGGACGGAGGTATCCTTGGCATCCGTCGCATTGAGGAAATGTCCTTTTACAATCTTGTCAAATTTTCTTTGTAGCATTTTTTTGGGTCTTTTAGGCTATTGAAAAACCGTCTCCAAGATATGAAACAACATCCAAAATATTCCCCTGCTGGAGAGTTCGAGGTTCAAATTGTCCCTCTTATAAACGCGGGTGGGGGAAGTGCAAAGTTCCGCTTTCTGCCATACAGGTGTTGAATGGCACCTGAAAATCTAGGGGTTACCGACACACAGAACAGTCAGGTGAACCGACCAATTGACCCTGCGCATTGGTTTCATACTTGCAGCAGTCAAGGAACCGCTTTTTTAGCTGAGCCTTGGCACGGCGTACCCTGGCTTTGACATTAGCCAAGCTGATCCCTAAGGTTTCTGCTACTTGCTCTTGTGGCTTTCCCTGGATATAGGCGAGCTCAATGACTTGTTGAAAATTTTCAGGAAGTTCTTCGATGAACCGGTCGAAACAGCAAATGTGCTCGCCGGGACCCTGATACGTCGAATCGTCGAGTTCGGAGCCATTTTGATAAGCGGACTCTTTGTTGAAGTAATTGGCAATCTCATTCCGACAGATCTGAAACACCCAAGCTCGGACCTTCTGCTCTGCTTTCAGCTGATGAATGTTCTTGTGGATTTTCAGGAAGGCGTTTTGAAGTACGTCATTGGCTATGCTCGTGTCCTTTACTTTCTTAAGAACGAAGAAATAGGCCTCCTGCCCAAACTGCTCGTAAATCACTTCACTGTTCATATTTCTCACACTCATCGACCTGGAGGCCAGCTACTTCTTCTTCCTCTCACTTAGCAACACTCACATTTTGAGCATTCGCATTTATCACAAGGACAATTCCCTGCAGAGCAAGGTTCACATTCACACTTCTTACAGGTACAATCTTGGCATTCGCAGTTGTTCATCACAATTCATTTTTAAAGTTGCTGTAGAGGAGACCGGTGAATTGTGAAAAAGATACATCCAGATCTACTTTTTATTCAACATTTACCTTTCGACCTGCTTCCAGCATACTTTGTTCAATGGCTTGTCGCAGGACCGATGGCTCGCTACCTGGGCCCACGGTCAAAAGCTTTGCGCCGGTAGTGGGTACGCCGTAAAAAGGTCTGATAGACACTTCACCATCCGGTGTGCGTTGAAAATAGGTATACCCCTGATCATCCCCAACTCTAGTACAACCTTTTACCCGCAAGATGCTAGAAGGTAGTCGAGCACAGATCTTGCGGATACATTCAGCATCGGGTAGGTCTGGAAGATCTACAGAGCTGGAAGCCCAGTGCGCTTTTAGGTGGTCGAGTCTTTGGGCATCGTTTGCCGAAGGGAGCAGTTTGGGAAGCAAATCGATGTCGATGGCCTCCATCGTGACTATTTCCGCTGAAGGATTGAAGGTTTTCAGGCTTCTTATGACCTCATCCTGCCTGTTGGACGTCACCTCATCGACATGCGTCAGCACAATGAGGGAAGAGACTTGTATCTGATTGGCTTCCAGTTCATTGTGTTCAGCTCTTCGTTGCCAGTTTTTCACGTCCACGACCGAAATCTGAATAGGGGGTAAGAACCGATCGCTGAGGCCCACACCCAGGAATCCAGCCAATGAGCACGCATCGGAAGTTCCGTTAGCCTCTATAAGCGTAATGCCCTTTTCTCTTTCCGGAGCGGTATTGACATAGGCTCGAAGGGTATCGATACCACTGCAGCAAATACAGCTACCGCTAAGGGCCATGACCGATCTGGGATCCAGCTTGTCTAGCAATTGCTGGACATCCATATGCGCGTTCTCGTAGTCATTAAGAATCACGTACGGATTCCAACCACTTGCCTGGTAGCTGGACATCAATTGCTTCAGCAAAGTGGTTTTCCCGGCACCCAAAAAGCCGACTACAGTAATGATTGCTTCCATGCTCTTACAAAGGTCTTCTTTTTCGGAAGAGTTTCATAAACGAAAAATCAACTGTCTTCATTGAAATCGTATCAATCTCGTCATCTATGAAAAAGTTGGATCTTCGGCGGATTGACAATGCTTACAGATGCCACTCAGTTTGAAGTCAATCCGACGGATAGAGAACTCACTCGATACATCAAGTTCAGGGACCTTTACGTCTTTCAAGCAATAGGTTTGATGGCATTTTTCGCAAACAAAATGCGCGTGAGGTTCTGATGTACAGGATGCAGTATCCTCAAAAAAGCCCAAAGCGTATTTTACGCCCTGTCGGTCCTCGGAGGCTTTGTGCAAAATTCCATGTTGTTCAAACGAAGCGAGGGCGCGGTAGACCGTCACTCGATCATTATCCGTCTTGAGTTTGGCTGAAATCTCACCCGCGGATAGTGCACAGTCATGCTTCATAAAAAGGTCTAAGATTTCCGTCCGAATGGGTGTCTTCCTCAGACCGTG
>JBCCXG010000078.1:0-14112 GCA_039191945.1 Bacteroidota bacterium | reverse complement strand
GGCGTTTGCAGAGGACCCTTGTCTTGCGCCATGAATAAAAATAATGGTCTTCTTCATCGGATCGTAGAAGTCCGTGTCGAAAGGTTGTGAGCCTTCTCGTCGAAACTTCTTCATTCTCCCTTCATTATTAAAGAACCACAAGCCCCAATCCACTACAGGTAGGACCGCTTCTTCTGTACAATCGAACCGATCACCTTGGCATGTGAATTGCGATTTATAAACAACCGGTCCCCAGTGATTTGGAAAGTGATTTCTTTGGATACCATTGTCCTGTTCGCTCAGGTCGGTGATATCGTCGAAATCTTGATCGCAAGCCCGCTTGGAAAACCAAGTTGCTTCGCAGTTTTCCGGATCACCAGGCAGTTGCGAAGACAGGGTGATGGCTTGGTTGGTAGATGCGTAAGTAATCTCAGTGGTACCGGACTCATCGAGAAAAACGACAGGAGCCTGGCAGCATTTACTGATCAAAGGAGATCCGGCTGGATCAACGAGTTGGCTGAAACAGGTACCAGCAAGGCACATCAGCACGAGAAAGCCCGCTGCCTTTCGCCACTGATATTTGAAATATGTTCTTTCTGCGTACATGGTGGGTGTGTCTATGGATTAGTTGTCGGTTGTTCTCCAGTGATGCGCGTATCCAACAGTTCTTTGTCTTGATCACTGAGCTCTTTTATTATCAAAGGAAAGGATAGGTACCTGTCTGTCCTTTCGAATATTCCTTCCAACTGCCGATCTGCATTGGCGTCGTCGCTTAGATTGAGCATTCCAAACTGGTAATTGCTGAGGGGCATATTGCTTTCAGGATTTTGGAAATAGCCACGCATTTAGCATGTTGGTCCGGGATAGCCCACAAAAGGGGTGAGGCCTTGTTCTTTCCGCAGGGTTCGGTAACAATTCAGACCATCGGAGAAACCGAGAAAGTCCGTTGCAGGGTTATCTATACCATTTTGGCAATGAGATATTTCCAGGTCTCCGCTAGCGCCCAGAGAATAGAAGTAATGCAGTAGGACATTGGGATTGAGTTCGGAGAGGGTCTCAGGTGCTTCGTTTGAATCGTTAAGTACAGCCATATCTATTTGGACTGTATTTTGCAATAGTTCCTGATCGTTGCTCCCACCATATACCTGATTTCGCAAGCTTTCGCGAGAGTTGGCACTGAATACGGTCACGTTGTCCATGCTGGCTAGGTCATTCAAGAACCCATTTAACCACTGCGTTACATTGCCAATCTCATCATGGTTTTCGGGCCACACGGGGTCGAACAACCCAACGCGGATTCGGACGTTGGCAAAGCTTTCGTTTTCATTCAGAATCTGAGTTAGTGCAGGCAGCACCCGCAAAATGCCTACGTCGTTGACCATCAGATACATGACCTTGCCGAAGGCATCAGCACCTGGAAGGGGGCAGGCTATTTGAGTCCCTAGAGCCGGGTCCACTGTTTCTGCAGCCGCAGAGAAGCGGGCGATAACTCCTTCTAAATAATCTTTGTCGGCTTGCCAGAGCGGCTTAGTTGGAGACATCGCATTGTATGCTCTCGGGAATTCGTTGTGCAACACGCGATTTCGGAGGTCGTCATACCATTCTACTCCTTCTGATCCAGGATCGTCCAAGATGCGGTCGGCGATGTCTCGATATCGGGAGACACCAAACCGATCGGGTTCCATGTAGCCGGGACTGTTCCAAACGAAAGTATTGAAATCGGCCCATCGATCGAAAAAGGCCAGTCGTTTCTTCTCAAAAGCGCGTTCAATTCGGTAAACCAAATCCTCTTCAAGCAGATAGTTTCTGATCTTTAAGTCCTCATCGATTTCGCTGATTCGATGCACAGATCCGCGAATCGCAGAAGCACCGGGAACGACGATGACTGCATCTTTTGTAGTGTCTAATTCATTGAGATCAAAAACCACTCTTTGTCTACCTGTCGACCCCACCGCACTCAATTGATTCGGAATGATGCTGATGCCGATTTCCTCCTGGAAATACTGCTGATTGGCATCTCTGGCGCAAACCGAAACTTTGTAGTATCCATTAGCAGGTATCTGCCGGAACGGTTCATTAAAGTCTATGGCGCCTTGGGCTGCGATCTCATTTCTCTCAAAGTCAAGGTGATCAATTTTCAGTAATCGGTCATCGGCAATTTGTTCTTGTTTCCGCTTATTGCGCAGCCCCATGGCTTCCATCGTCGTCGCGCGATCACCAAAGAAGTTCTTTTCATAAAAAGCTCGCTCGAAGGTGTAGCCCGGCTGTATTTCGATGGTGATCGGAGTGCCATCGTAGTAATTGCTGTCTAGGGGATATACAAACAAATTGTTAAGATCGGTGGCCTCAGCCCCGATGTCAAATTGCGCTAGCCCAGCATACGGCATAAAGACCCGTCGATCAAAGCCCCTATTCTGAACATTGCCGGGGGACTCTCCATTAGCGTTGGGCGCGACCAGGGCACTACAAGTTGTCAGTTGCTTGCTTTGCTTGGGCTCTTCAGATCTTGTCAAAACCCCAGACGCACCAAACCATACTGTATAGCCCCCACACGGTTGCTGCTCGGCCTCCAAAAGAATATCCGGTTTTGTAGCAGATCGTAGCGTCGACCTTTCCACCTGCGGATCGCTGTTTGTGTTTCGACTGCGCCGCTGCAATTTTTCAGTCGCACTTTCCCTGCAGGTTTGATCTAAGACACCTGCGTCTTGCCCAGCTGGGACGATGGTGCCATCCTCCGGGTTTTTCAGATCGGGAATCGGCACCTGTTGCTCTTCTTCCTTAACATCTGGGTAAGGATAGGTTGCCGTGCCAGTCGTCCACCTTTTGGTTGCGGACTCAAGCGCCGCCAGGGCCATGCCGTAGGCGAGCTGATAATCTGTTTTGGCACCAATGTCTTCGGGGGAGGTCACCTCTAAATATTCCCCTGTAAATGTGTCGTATACGTAGACATTCACGATGATGCTCTCTGTATACAAGGCCAGCTCTGAAAACATCTTTTTCAGACAAAGTCGAGTCACATCTTGTGTAAGGATCGTGTGTGTTTCAGTGGTGAAAACGAGCGATATCTCCTTGGCTTGAACGTTTGAGAGGGAGGTGATATAAGCCGGGTCGAGCCTTGTCGCACTCACGGATCCGTCTCGGATGCCTTGGTTCACAGACTCAAATGCGCCGGAGATAGTAGCAAAGGCGAGGTCTCGGTCAGTCCCTATTTGATCGTATGCCCCGATCATCCAGAATCCATCAAAGAAGGCTTCCTTCTTATTGTTCAGGTACTGCCCCAGGCCGGGTGTCGCATCGAGCGTGGCCGTTGGAGCGCTGAACATCACTGCATAAGCTTCCTGGTCAGCGTTTAACACCTCGTCATAGGTGTAGTCGATGCCTAAGCCTACGGCAACTCCAATTGCGGCTCCTATGGCGATAGGGGGGATGGCCGCGCTTATTTTTGCCAGTATGCCTGCCGCTATCCCTCCTGCTGTGCCCTCCGCTGCTCCAGCCAGGGTGCCGGCGACAATCTCTCCGACAGCCACGAGATCATCCCCGCCACGCTCATCCATGAATTGCATGAATTCGGCGTAATGCACTTCTTGAGACAAACCATACAAGCGAAAGTCTTTGAACATGATGCCATCACCAACTTCACAAATGTCTGATTCAAAGGTGAATCGTAGTTCAGCCATATCGTCGTCGTTCATCCACGGCGTTACATCCACAAAGTAACTTGTCCAGCCATTTTCTGCAGAAGACGCATCTGGATCTAGTGACTCCGAGATAAAGGACAGCGTAGACCATTCCTCTTGGCCCCGATTTCTGATTTCGACCCTCACATGATCGTAAACGCCTCGCTCTTGATGCGACCATGCCTTGAAGGACAAGACGGGTTCATTCCAGGGGAATAAGGTTAACTCCGGAATCGAAAAGGGGAGACTGATAATTTGATAGTTGGCAAGGTTGGGATAGCCCTTCGTTACATTGGTGAGCAGTACGGCGCTTTCTTCCGTTCCATATTCTGCAACCTCATTGACATACCAGCCTTGACCGGTTCCAGGTCCCTCATTAGCATTGTTGTCCTCAAATCGGTCATCCAGATTGATCACTTGCTTAGACAAACCGCTAAATCGCTCGTTACTTGCATCAAAAATCTGATCAAGGCGAGCCCGGTTTTGTGCGTGCATGAAAGTGTTGTCCGATGAAATAAACCCAAAATCACCCTTGGCATGTAGCCCACGTACCGGTTGGGATTCGCAGGGATTCAATGACAAGAAATAGGCATGTTGTTCTCCTCCGACGAGTGATCCCCTGCCAATGACGAAATTGTTGTTGTTGATGGCTTTGGCTGTGTTTAAGGTCTCCCAACCTGCCATCTGCCCACCCACATTACGGAGGGCGAAGTTGGTGAGGTCCTTGAAGGTGAGATTTAGGTTTTCGAGGTCTACGAAACCATCCTCCGTGACGGGAGGCGCCGTGCGATCCGTACAGTTGTTGGTCTGATAGAGAAAGGCCCGATTCGTTGTCCGATCCAAAGCGCTACCGACACCCGGAGCGGTGTACAGGAAATTGCCCACCACGAAGTTGTCATCATTGATGCCCTGTGGCAAGACGTCACGGTCCGGCAGTATATCAGAAAAAGGAAGGTTTTCACCACTAAAGTCCGTACATCCTAGACCAGAATAGAAACCTCTTTGTGCGTTTGGTACACGATCAGTTGCTTTGGTGTACCAGTTACCTGCGATACCTCCTGTCCTATTGATCGCGCGAATTACCCCAGGGGTGCCGCCGATCTGCTCTGTTACCAGGAAGTTGTCACCGACCTCTTGGCCATAGGCCATGGCTCGGGCACTAGTGTATTTCTCATCTCCTTGCCCTTCTCCGAAGCTTTCGCCACCGACGTACAGCAGTTCGCCAGTAATAGGATCCGCTTTTATCGCATAGGCACGTGATGACAGATTGCAGAGTTCAGCATTTGGGAAGGCAAGTGCCATGCTGGACCCAGCCCCGTCACTACCACCTATGTTGAATACAATGGCTCTGACATAATTCTCCGACGGAAATTGTCCAAAGGGGCAGGTGTTGTTGACACCAAAATTGAAGGTCAATCCTCCAAAACTAAGTACATCGATCACCGACCCTTCTGATACCTGCACGTCAGCAGCTACCCAGTTCTCAGAGATCGCTTTCATCTGGAAAGACTCTGCTCCTAACGCTTGTCCCGGAAGGTAATCTGTACTTGCTTCATCTAGGGGATGGTAAAAGCCCGTGACTGTCCCATCGGAGGCGGTCAGGTTATAAATGATCGTTCCGTTATTGCTGATCCCGGCCGCGGTTAGGCCTGATGCACGGGTCACCAATCGAACGGTGGCCGGAGAACGTAACCCACTTTCTTGCAATGCCCCAGGGATCCAAACAAACAGTTGATTGCCACCTGAAGTAGGGTAGTGACCGACCACCCAGCCATCATCATTGATCCCTATGGGCTGGACATCCAGTGCCGAAGCATCGACTGCCTGAATGTCCGCCGTGAGGTCCAGAAATTCTTGACTCTTAGCCACCAGCGCCGCCACCATAAGCAGCGCCACCAGGCTTAGTCTTTTTGGATTTATAATTCGTTTCATGCGATGTATACCGGTTGATTGTTTTGTCTACTTTGAATTGATGAGAATCGTGTGAAACTCTCTCAGTTTTCCTTGCGTGGTCCTGACGAAATAGTATCCCGTTCTCTGAGCCGACAGGTCGATTTGATAGTCTCCTGCTTCTTTATAGCGATGGCTTTGGAGTCTGGCGCCGTTCGGCCCAAATACCTCGATCACCATTTCTTCAAGCATTTCATCGTTTGTCGACAGATTAGGATTGTTGATCCTTAGGTTGAAGAGCCCGGTCTCTGAAGCGTTGGGATAAATCACCACACTGGAGTTTTCCGTGGCCGTGCGAGGTGCGGCATTAGATCCTTGAACATCTGTGCCGAAGACCAGGTAAGATACTTTCTCTTCAATATGCTCACGTTCTGAGTCCCCAATCTGGTCTTCGTCTATGGCCATCTGTATGGCGTCGGATTGTAGTCCATCAGGTCCATAGAGAATCGGCCAGCCGCCGTTGCTTCCGGTCATACCCGCAATACTCAATACCGCGGTTTGGAAGGAAGCGTCGACCAGATTCCACGCAATGCTGTAAGGGTAGGGAGGATCATCGTCTATTCCTTCCACAGTCTCATCGCCTCTGAATGCGACAACTGCTAGGTTATCCCAATTGAATTGTCCTGATTCGATGACCATATAACCCAGTACCTCGTCTAGACGCGAGCGATCGCTATCTTCACCTACGTGCTTGCCGATATACGTTCGGGAACTTGTAGGACTGCTGCTCTGGGAAGACCCTCGGGCCCAGAAAGAAGACCAATCGCCGTCGTTGATGGTCATCACCTGCCCGAGTACCGCAGGATGGGTGTAATCGTTTTGCAAGTGAATTTGCTCACCCTTCCAATTGTCTTTCCTATCCGTTTTGGTGGAGAGGAAAGTGCCTACTTCCATGGAGATACAGTGCTCAGCTACATTATACACACCCGCCTCGGCTACCGTGTAGTAGACAGTCCTGTCGGATATAGGTGCTTCGCTAGGATTCTGAAGTCGGATCTCGAACGAACCGGATTCCACGTTACGTAAGCGGACAATCGCCGGAACGTCGTCTTCGGTGTACATCGGAGTGGCAATGATCACTGGTTCATCATAGTCCCTTGGCAAATGGATCGTCTCCCAATTGCTCGTCAGTGTAAGTTCCCCTGAGGTGAAATGAGGGCCTTCGTCACTGCAGGAAATCACCACGTTCGCCGACTTACTCTCACTGCCACAACCAAACTCGTTGGTAACAGTCACGGAGTAAATCCCAGGATCAGTCACATTGATAAAAGGACTGCTCTCGCCTCCTGGTGACCATTGGTACGTCAGGTTCAATTCCGGACTAGGGCTGTTACCAGCGCTTAACGTCAATGTTTCTCCTGGAGACATCATCACCGTACTAGGAAGAGATACCGTCGGCACGGGATGTACGCGTACATCGGTCTCCGTGACCAGAATGCAGTCAGCGTAATCCACTAGGCATTCGCCATCAAATGGTTCCATGGACGTGTAGATGACGACATCATTGAAATCATCATCAGAACTCTCATCTCGAATCAGATCTTCAAATCCGATATAGGTGATATTGTCGATGTCGCTCGGCACTACAGCGATGTGTCGTCGCTTCTCTTCTGTGGCTTCTGGATTCCAATCTGGATTGGAATAAAGCGTGACTTCCGTTAGGTCGATGTTCTCACCATTGCGCCATGCGTCTTGAATCAGGAACCAACCAATGCCCGTATTGGGAGGGAATACACCTAGTCTCACCTTATCTCCGCTGATTAGGTTTCCTCCTGATCCATCTAATGAGGTGTTGGGGAATACCACATACTTCCGCTCGATATCTTCGGGTGTCAAAGGAGGATTGTCGAGGTCGTAGACGTAGAAGCCTAGTGTATTTTTGTATTTGGCACCTTCCCAGGCAAAGCCCAGGAATACTTCGCTCCGTTCCGTGACTTGAAGATTGGCTTCGAGGCCGGGAACGATGTATTCTGGATGTCGATCGGGTAAATCATCTGTTTCAGGCAGCTTTGATTTTACCTCGTCTTTGACAAAACTCATGCTGCTGCTACCTCTTGAGTGGAAGTACTGCGGTGCGCCTTCATTGTCATAATCGCCCAAGAAGTAGAAGCCATCTTGCTGATAAAGCCCGTCGTGCGTTCCTTCCGGACCAAGCTCGCAAAGCGTCGGAGCTTCTTCTTCGCAATTCAAGGTTGCGATACCATCCACGTCGAATCCTGCCTCCGTTGTGTTGAGTTTGTTGGAGTTAGGAGTCTTGTCCACGATACGCACAAAACTTGCTCGATCAAGTCCAACGACAGCTAGATCGAACTCATTCGCATCTAGGAAGTGGTCCACCGTGGCGATTCCTACCAATTCGAAATTGACGCCATCTTCGGACACATATACCTCGGCTTCTTCTGGCTGTTGCGAAGGGGTAGGGTCATGACTCGTCGTTTCGTAGAGTTTAAAGTCCATACCAGGAGCGTCCGCGATGGGTGGATTGAACCTGAGGGTCAAACTTCCGCCGAAGCCCAATGCGACGTGGTCATCGCTCAGGTCTGCCTGATCTGGCTCACCTAAGGCCTTGGTCGGATCACTGCGGTACGAGGGAACCACCGAGCCGTCACGGCGTAATCCCTGATTGAATTCGACAACCTCTACCGCGGCTCCACAGAGGATGCCTTCGAAGTCAGGAAGGTTGGTGGCGATCTGGACACTGTAGGTGCCGGGCTCTGTGACCGCGATGGTCTGCGTCGTGGCTCCAGTAGACCACAAGTAAGAAGCTCCTGGGTTACCCGCATCAAGGAAAGCCGTTTCACCCTCGCAAATGTTGGTAATGTCCGGAAGGACATCAACAGGTTGATCGGCGAGATCTAAGATCACCTTCTGGCTGGCCTGGCAACCGAGCGAATCCGATACGGTAATCGTGTACTCTACAAATGGGCAGAGATCTGATCGTGTACTGGCGATCAGTCCATCGTCCCATTGTACTTCATAAGGCGCTACACCTCCAGTGATCGTAGAGATACTAACCGATCCAGTGCATTCTCCTGTACAAGGGGCATCCATAACTGTAGGCACAAAGCTGATGGGAGGTGCCTTGAGAGGAACAGTGATCGTCGTATCCAGTTCACAACCGTTGGCATCAGTGATCAGGATACTGTAGTCACCTTCCATCAGATTGGCACGATCTTCAGTAGTCACATCACCCGCCCACAGGTAGGTAAATGGTTCTGTTCCGCCGGAGATACTGAGATCAATAGCCCCGTCAGTATTTCCAGGGCAGGTGACGGAATCAATGTTGGCGATGACCTCAATGGCTTCCGGTTCAGAGACCACAAAGCTCTCTGTAACGCTTTGATTGAGTGTATCTGTTACAGTTACTTCATAGGTTCCCGCACTCAGTCCCCAAACGTTTTGAATATTGAAAGGCGTAAAATCCCAATCAAAGCTATAGGGAGGAGTTCCACCGGTAACCATCAGGTCAATTGCTCCTGTATTGTCACCGGCGCAAGTCACATCGAAAACCACACCTTCGACATTCAAAGGCGTTGTTCCGAGCACTTCAATGGTATCACGTGCGATAGCCGGACAGCCGCCTCCGTTCAGGGTCAGGGTCACGATGTTTTCCCCTACATCTCCTGTACCATAGGCAATACCGGTAGGGTTCTGGACTTCATTGAGGATGACAGTCGGATCCGTGGGATCTACGTAAACTGAATCATTGCCAAAGTCCCATAGATAGGTGTACACAACGTTATTGCCGGTATCCGCTGGAGGGATCGCGGTGAAATCCAGCGGCGCTAATGGTCCCGTCACATTAGGGCCCTGCGAAGACAATCCAGTGATCTGAATAGTAGGCAATGCGGCAGGAACGGAGGTGACCGTTTGACTAACGCTGTCGGATGTACCGAGAATAGGATTGGAGACCTTTAAGCTCACTTGGTAGCTATCCTCGTTACCCGTGGTAGGGAAGATGTGGCAAGGGGCCAACTCATTGGAGATAGCACTCCCATCGCCAAAGTTCCATTCATACACCAGGTCGCTACCCTGAGATGAAAGGTTCTGGAAGCAAACTTCGCTACCTTGACAAGCATTTTCTACTTCGAAGTCCGCCACTAAACGGTTGAGTTCTGCGGGGGTACAATTCGGGTCGGTGGGTTGCTCAGCCAACACCTTCATGGTCAAAGTACCCACGGCGTCGATGGGTGAAATGACTTGTATATAATAGTCGGTCTGATCTGGCATACAATCGAGCTTGAAACCAGTCGTCTGACTAGGACTACAGCCCAAACTGGACATCGCCCCGCAAGTACCTGTGAGGACCCTGAATTTCATTTGGTTGATCCCGATGAAATTGCCACTGACAAACGAATCAAAGTCGAAAGTAAGGTTCGATTTGCCGATCGCCCCGACCGAGAATTTGAACCATGAAGACTTAACTCTAAAAGGATCCTTGTCCTCAATAGGAAGCCCGCTGTCACTTTCATCGGCGAAGAAGCACTCCGTATTGGTAAATCCATCTTCTCCAAAATCGCCACCCCAGGAATGGCAATCGATTGCTAATGGGATGGTGAAATCGACATTTCTCTCATCCACCATTACAAGTGCGGGATTTGCACAAATATCACCAGCTTCTGGCACCAGTTGGATCTTGGGCTGCACCGCGAGCGAAGTCGTGTTACAACCGAGGGCAAAGTAGTAGACCCCAGGGCTCAAACAGCCCTCCACCCAAGGAGTACCATTGACGTTCAACTCAGAAAGAGGTACTACCGGCAAGGACCTATCCAGGCTTGCGACTTCATCCGGTGATAGGCTGCTGTACCTTGGCAATAATTCGTCGATATTCCCATTTTGCTTGTATAGCGAAATCCAACTTGTGCTCGCCACTGTGGTCAGTGTATCGATATCAAAGTTCAATCGCACGCGACCCGCCACATCCGTCTCAAAACGATACCAGATGGTGCGATTACCGCAGCCTCCTCGGTCAAATTGATCGGTGGTTGCACAAGTCAGTGTGGAGGTGGGCCCAGCGAAGGTGCCCTCGGGCAGCACAGTTTCTAGGGTAGGGTCTTCCGTGCCGTTGACATTGTATGCGAACGGGATAAAATCATTTTCAGTAGGTGTGGCATCTACAGGCCGGTGAGTCACCGACAGCTCCAGCTGACTCATTGGCGCCATTCGGTTGTAGTTGTCAACTACCACGAAATATCTCCTCTTTTTCCGAGGCAAGCACGCGTCAATGTCCCAAGAAACGGTCTGATCGCTGTCTAGACATCTTGGAACGAGACCACCTACCACTGAGTTGTTTCCAATGAAGCCCATCTCCAATTTGGTGGCGGTAGAATCGAAGTCGCCGTTGGCCAATAGCTCCTCGAAGGTCAAATCACCCGGAAGGGATTCGTCCGAATATACTGTAAAGGGGTATTGTTCTCTTGCGGCGGGGAACAACGCGTCTATGGCCTCTTGTGCCCTGAATGGGTTAAAGTTCTCAATGATTTCCTCCAAATCAGGGGCATACGGGTCGATGCCGCCCTTGTCTTTGGTCATGTTGTATACGCTGACACTCACCATTCCGGGGCCGTCGATGACAAAGGTGTACCATAGCGTTTTCCGCTCCGTCCGGTGCAGTTTATTCTCCGCAGGAGGATAGTGATCCAAGTCCACGGTGGCTACCGAATGACAATAATCCTCAGGAGAGTCAAGTTTAGGGTCTGTCCATCTCGGATCCTCAGGGTCTGCGCCTGTTAAGCAGGAGAAGAAGTCATTGGTCCAGGATCGACCAGGATAGACTGGGTGTCGTAAAAATAGATCGTCAAGGTTCTGAAACTGTGGTCTTGAAGTTGCCGCGATGACCCCCATGTCATAGGCATCTTTGGCAAAATCAAATCGAGAGTCCTGAATGCGATCTACAGTTAAGGTGGGTCGAACGGTAGTGCCACCACGATCGGAGTACACGACTAATGTGTAGACGCCTGGCTGCAGGTTGCAGTACTGCTGATTCGATCCACAAGGCGAGATTGGCGCAATTGGATCTACATCGTCACTTCCCTCAATGCTAAGAGAGTCTTGGGTCACGTCAAAAGGGAAAATCTCACCTTTCCCAACGCCGGAGAAACTGGCGAATGATGGGTAGCGCAAATTAAAGGTGTAGTAAGTCACCCAATCATAGCTTCGGTTATTCTCAACCGGAAGTGTGTGATACGCTGCGACCGCATCTCGATCAGATTGACATTCATTGAGTGTGGCCAGCTCAAAGACATGTGGTGTTTCGTAATTAGGGAAGGCACCAGATGTCTCAGGATCTCTTTCCCAGAAAATGTCTCCCTGCTGCGATGCCAAATGAGGTCGATTGAAAGTACTGGGTTGCTCCTGCGCAGGATTTACAGTTCTGATCGAGATCGAGTTAGACAGTAATCCATCAGAGTCATTGAACTTTCCTGCTGGAGGTTCACCTGTGTAGCTGCCACCATTAGCGTAGAAGACGACGGTATACCAACCCGCTGGGAGTGGTTTCGGGTCGCAAACATCTAGATCAGAAACCCATGCGGGTGCTGATCTGCTACTTCCAATCCGGCAACCATTGCCACCGACACTGAGCTCAGGGTCGTGCTTGGCCAGGGAGTCAAGCCCTTGAGAGGCTCTCCCAGTATACAATCGAATACCTGGTCTTCGGGAATTTGTGGAATTAGAACCCGTAATCTGAATAAACTGAGGGCTGGTAAGCTCAAATTCTCGGAAGAACATTTTGTCATAGTCATTGCAAGGAAGTTCTCCGTCAATTTCAAAAATGTTGCTTTCGCAGGTAATCAATGCCAGGGAACTGTTGATCGTCTCTCCGGACATCAGACGACCGGTTATATCACCGAGATTTTCAGTTGCTCTGAATCCATCGGTAATACCAGGCAGGCTAAACTTCGGCTCATCTTGTGGTTGAGCGTAGAAAGTGAATGCGGGATTGCTGATGCCCCCCACTTGTTCATCTTCACCGAAGGCAACCAATACGTAGTTTCCTGGTGTCACGCAGAAGCGCTCAACCCCAAATCCAGAGCCAGCACTGAAACATTGATCTCCAGAAATGTCCCTCAATACACTAAATCGATCACTGCCATTGTTGATATCCTGCTCTAGCTGAGCAAGGTCCACTTCATATAGTCGATGTCGAAAGCGTACCGCGTTGTCAACGACCAGTACGCCGGCACTGTCGATAGTCAACGATCGGTAGATGCCGCGCGAAGGTGCGTCCCCTGAGCACAAAGGGTCGGGTAGATCAGGCAAGATCGTGACCGCGCAGCCTAAGGTATCATTTCGACTGGTGTACCGAGTGCCACTCATCAGGGAAGTTCCTCCATTGATTCGTTCCATGCGACTGAAGTTGGCCAAGTCGAAGTCATGAGATTGCTCCAGCTCCATGACGTAGATGCTCAGTGAATTCGAACGACCCAGGTTGGACTGAGAGCTCAATACATCGTCTTCGAGCGCCTTACCAAGGACTTCAATGGTGTAAATACCTGGGTCAAAACAAGTGGCAGTAAACGCGCCCGTACTTGCACCGCCGCCACCAATCGGATCCGGCCAAACCGAACCTGGTCCACACTGTGCAGCGACGTCTCCGGCGTAGACAAACAGTTGTTTGCTTCCTGTCCCGTTATTATTGATCCAGAGGTTGACCGCTTCATCCAGCTCGAAGGTGTACCATTGTCTCAGGTCAAAAGTACCGGGATCAAATCGATCGAAGCCCAAGGGAGGATTGACTTGGTCGCACGCGTTGGCAGGGTCATCGAGATAGGCATTGCAAGCCCAGTTGTTTTGAACCACCGTTAGCCGACCTCCGGGGGTAATGATGGTCCCAAAATCACTCAGAACGGGCGGAGTGGCATCTTTTGGTAGAAGGCCCAACAGCTTAGGGTTTTTCGGATCCGCGCCCTCGGTCGGTCCAGCTCCTAAATCATGAATGGACAGAGAAAACTCCTCTTGGTGATCACGATGGAAAAAGAGCTGTACGGAGTAGAAAGTGTTGGGCAATAGTGCGCAAGTGGTGTCTTGCGGCGTTAAGATAGTCCGGTTGCTTACCCTTGTTCTCGTGAGTATCGCTTCTTGCACTTGGGCTAAATCCTGTATCGGTTGATTCCTGGCATCTCCTTCCAGCAGGCGATAGCCCACTTTGTTAATGCCATTGAAGTCATTGGAAGCGTTGAGTTGCAACCTGAAGGCATCGATATGGTCATCCGTCTCAAAAACGAACCAGGCAGTTTGATCGTACTCAGTCGCCTTGACATTGGGAAGGGCGGGATCTTGACCGAGGATAGGCATGACTTCGCTCTCGTCGTCGATGGAGAGACATCCTGTAGCGAAAGAGACACTGCGCCAACGATTGTCAATCGGGAAGGGGAAAGTATAGGCATCGGTCGGCAAGTCGTACTTCATGGCTTCGGCCACACTAGACGAAATGGACGTATCCACAAAACTCACAGGGTTGCCAACTTCCAAGAATGCATTGAGTGGAACATTCTCCAGGTAATCT
>JBCCXG010000077.1:0-14153 GCA_039191945.1 Bacteroidota bacterium | reverse complement strand
GAAGTGAAGATCAAAGGCATCCTAGACGAATACATCCGTCCGGCAGTGGAAATGGACGGCGGAGCGATCTCGTTTCATTCTTTCCATGAGGGAAAAGTGAAAGTACAACTTCAAGGATCATGTTCCGGATGCCCATCCTCCACCATAACGCTAAAAGCGGGTATCGAAAACTTGCTGAAGCGGATGGTACCCGAAGTAGAAGAGGTCGAGGCCGAGGGCATCTAATCGAGCTCCGCGAGAAGCTCAATACCCTTTGACGCCCAAGACTTATCGACTGACTTTAGCTCCGGAAGTAGGGCTGGACCCTGAGCACTTAGAGCAGTACCTCCGGCAAAAGAGGTTGTTGTCAGAGGGCCAATATTATCACATCGGGAGACGCTCGATTGACGCACGTGGTAAACGTGTGAAGGTGGACTTATCGCTCGCCATCGACGATCGACCCAACAGCATCGACTACGTCGAGTACGACCCCAATTTTCGGACCTCCGATTTGGGTAAGCGTGTGATTATCGTCGGAGCAGGACCTGCTGGCATGTTTGCGGCTCTTCAAGCCCTCGAGATGGGCGCCAAGCCTATCGTCTTAGAACGCGGCAAAGACGTCCAAGCCAGAAGGCGAGACCTCGCTGCTATCAACAAAGAGCACATTGTCAACCCTGACTCCAATTACTGCTTCGGAGAGGGCGGTGCCGGCACCTATTCCGACGGAAAGCTTTACACTCGCGCAAAAAAGCGAGGAAGTGTGCGCAGGGTTTTCGAAATACTCGTAGCACATGGAGCCACCTCGGACATCCTTTTCGAGTCCCATCCTCACATTGGCACTAATAAGTTGCCGAAAATTGTCACAGCCCTCCGAGAGACAATACTAGATCAGGGCGGCGAAATCCACTTCGGAACGAAAGTCACCGATTTCTTGATTGAGGGGGACCGGATAAAAGGCGTTGTTGCGGGGCAAGAGAAGATACTCGGCGAAAGCGTGATCCTAGCTACTGGGCACTCGGCCAGAGATATCTTCACCTTATGTGACCGATTGGGACTTGTAGAAGCTAAACCCTTTGCTCTTGGTGTCCGCGTAGAACACTCGCAAAAGCTGATCGATCAGATTCAGTACCACTGCGAGACAGACCGCGGCCCCTACTTACCCGCAGCGTCCTATTCCCTGGTCGCGCAAACCAAAGTCAAAAGGGCCCCACAACGTGGTGTTTTCTCTTTTTGTATGTGCCCCGGCGGCTTCATCGTGCCCGCGGCAACGCATCCCGGCGAGATTGTTGTGAATGGTATGAGCCCCTCTCGAAGAGACAGCAAGTACGCCAACTCAGGTATCGTGGCGGCGATTGAGCTGGAGGATATCTCTGAGTATGCGAAACACGGGTCCTTGGCCGCCATGCAGTTCCAAAAGGAGGTGGAGCAACGCGCATGGGAATTAGGTGGTCGCACACAAGTAGCGCCAGCACAACGCCTATCAGATTTTGTGAGCCGAAAGGTTTCTGGGACCTTGCTCCCCACGTCTTACCAACCGGGACTGGCATCGGTCGATATGTGGGAAGTATTGCCCCGACCCGTTGCCCAAAGGCTGCAACAGGCTTTCATCTCGTTTGGTCGGCAGATGAAAGGTTATCTGACCCAAGAAGCTCAAATCGTCGGTGTGGAGAGTCGTACCTCATCACCGGTACGAATACCGCGCGAAAGAGACACTTGCGAGCATCCGACACTCAAAGGTCTCTTTCCCTGTGGCGAAGGGCCCGGGTATGCGGGCGGTATTGTAAGCGCTGCCATGGACGGAGAGAGGTGCGCAAAACATGCCGTCGCCCATCGCGCCTGACCCGAAGTAGCCTCTCAAATCCATGCGACAAGGTCGAAATAACCTATTCAAGTCCAGATTCGTGCTTGGTATTGCGTTTGCAGACGCTCAATTCTCCAACAGGAACAGTGCCTTGCAGTACTTCGGCTAGGCAGGAGTTGAAAGAGATTGACTTACTAGGAAGGATAGCCAAAAACCACAGCTTGGGCTCACAAAAGGCTTAGTCGACCTTTTGGAACTGCTCGATGCCCTCGACGGTGATTGGTGGACGAGAACGCGCCTCTAAGCTTGCCCCCACTTCGATGGCGTTGGCCTTCCAATCCGCATGATATCGTGACTCCCTGATTTGTCGAAGCACCACACCATTCTCCACGAGAAACAGCGCTACGGATTGGAGATCGCGAACATCCACATCATCGCCGTAGTACAAGGAATTGGTCGCCACAGCATCCAGCCCTTCGGTCGTCGTGCGCTCATGCACGTAGTAGCCCAAGTCCGCTAGGCGATACACAATGTCCCCATCCGGCTCATGCGGGTAGTACCTGACCACGACGTCTAGGCGTTTGTCTCCAGGAGGTAAGGTCATAAGGATACTATCACGGTAGCTCTCCAAGCGATCCTTGAATGACATGGGTACTGACGTGCCACCTTCCGATATTTCCGACATTTGGTCAGATGCGGGATCCTCTGTGCTCGTGGATGCTTCTGGCTCCAATTTCGGGGCCTCGGTTTCGGAGGCTGGATCAGCTCCCTCGGCTACCATTTCCGTACTGGACTTGCTCGGTCCTTCTCCCTCCTCTAGGATGAAATCCGCCCCGAAAATGGCATCAAGCAAGAACGCAACAAACAAAATCGCGATCAGGACGATGATATACCAGATGCCTTTACTCAAAGTGCGTCAATTTTGTGTTCTCTGCCATGCCGTTGTCCGAAGTTAGCAATTTTCAGTATTAAGAAAACAAAAGAGACCGTCCCAACACTCCAGAACGGCCTCTCCCTAAATAAAATCTTACTCTCAAATCGCCCTTAGGCAGCCTCTTTCCTCATACTCAAATCCATCGCAACTGGCGTTGCAATGTAGATCGATGAGTAGGTTCCAATCAAGATACCTATGATCAAAGCAAATGAGAATCCCTGCAATGCAGGCCCTCCGAAAAGGAAAAGGATCAAGACCACAAACAAGGTCGTGGCTGAGGTGATCAGCGTCCGAGAGATGGTATTGTTCAATGACTCATTGAATACCGCCTGCAGTTCCCCACCGGACTTGATGCCCAGGTTCTCCCTGATCCGATCAAAGACCACCACCGTGTCATTGATGGAGTAACCAATGATCGTCAAAATTGCCGCCACAAATACCTGGTCGGCCTCAAAGGAAACTCCCAGTGCATTGGCAATCGCAAAGGCGGATAGCACAAACAGGGTGTCATGGAAGAGGGCGACAATCGCTCCCAGGCCAAACTGCCACTTACGGAATCGTAAGACGATGTACGCGAAAATGAAAATCAAGGCAAAAATGGCTGAGCGAACGGATGAATTCTTAATGTCATCAGCAATCGTCGCCCCCACTTTTGATGAACTCAAAATCGTGAAGTTCGAAGCATCAGCCCCGGCATCATTTGCAGAAAAGGTCAATCCCGTAAACTCTCCAACTCCGGCAATCAAGGCTTCTCGAACTTGCTCGTCAGCCGCATCAGACTCATCGTCGATGAGATAACTCGTCGTCACCTTCAGAATGTTGGTACCTCCAAAGGTCTTGACTTCCGTACCCTCGCCCTGAAATGCACCCGTAATAAGCGCCTGCTTTAGCTCGGAGGGAACCACAGGATCCTGGAACGAAACCACATACGATCTTCCTCCCTTGAAATCCACCCCTAAGGTCAATCCAGAGGTGCTCATCGCGATGATCCCCAGTGTAATGAAGATGATGCTAAATAGATAAGCAAACTTTCGCTTTCCGAGGAAGTTGAAGTTTAAGTTGCTCAAGGCATTGCGTGAGAAAGCATTTGAGAATGCAATCGTACTTTTTTCACCTTTTCTGGAGAAAAACTCGACCACCACACGTGTGATGAATACTGCACTAAAAAAGGAACAGATGATCCCGATGATCAGGGTAATGGCAAATCCCTTCACCGGACCCTGGCCCAAGAAGTAGAGAAGCGCACCCGTAATCAGCGTAGTGAAGTTGGCATCCCAAATGGACCAAAAAGCCTTTTGATAGCCAGAGGAAATAGCCTGCTTGATAGCCGCGCCATTCCTTATCTCTTCCTTGATGCGTTCGAAAATCAGTACATTGGCATCGATGGACATACCGATGGTCAGTACGATACCTGCCGCGCCGGCCAACGTAAATGCCGCACTCAACTGGGCGAGGATGCCGAGGATGAAGAAAATGTTGAAGAATAGCGCCAGGTTAGCAATCAATCCACCTTTGGAGTAATAGACCACCATAAATAGAATTACCACGGCCAGCCCCAGGAAGATCGATCGAATTCCTTGACGCTGGGCCACTTCACCGAGCGTGGCTCCGATAATGACGTCCTCCACAATGGTGGTAGGTGCTGGTAAGGCTCCTGCTTTCAAAATATTGGCCAGGTCCTTCGCTTCGTCTACTGTGAAGTTGCCCGAGATAGAGGAGCTGCCATTGGGAATCTCATCAATTACGTTCGGTGCTGAGTAGACGTAGTCGTCCAAAACAATGGCAATTTGTCGCTGGATATTCGCAGCGGTCAATCGTCTCCATATCTTCGCCCCTGTCGCATTCATTTGCATGGATACACCAGGCTGCGATCGCTCATCCAGTTGATAACGAGCATCCGTGATCACCTCGCCGGTGAGCGGCGCTCGACCCGTTCGGGACTGCTTGATGGCATACAATTCCAATGGCTTTTCTTCTGAGAGGACATCCCCTACATCCTTTGGCTTCACGTCCCACAAAAACCTCAGTGTTGGCGGAATCAGGTCCTGAACTTCTGGTCGCTGAAGAATTCGGTTGATTTTGGCGGTGTCCTTTTGGTCATATACAAGCCCACCAAAGTTCGGCAACACCAAACTAAACAGTTGAGACGTCTGGCTCGACAAGTCCAGTGAGTCACTAGCAGCCTCCGCTGAATCATCCAAAGCCAAAGCAGCAGAATCTGACGGCTGGTCTCCTACCGTGGCGTCATCCTCCGTCAACAGTGAAGAGAGATCGTCGGTGGTACTGGCCGCCGGATCATCGGCAGTCAAATCTTGCTCGATCGTCGTGGACTGCGATTCCTTCACGAGGAAGTCATTGATACGTCCTAGCACATCAGACACCTCGTTGATCCGATAGACTTCCCAGAACTCCAGCTTCGCCACTCCTTGGAGTAGCTTACGAACTCTCTCTGGATTATCCACCCCTGGAAGTTCTATTTGAATACGGCTCGTCCCCTGCAGTACCTGTATGGAAGGTTGAGACGTACCAAACCGATCAATTCTCGTGCGAAGGATCTCAAAAGACCGATCAATCGCACCATCCACTTCCTGGTTGATAAGTGCTAGTACTTCATCGTCCGTGCTGTTGAGACTTACTCGTCCGCGGTTCGCAGCGTTCGAAAAGATCAATGCCAACGTCTTGTCCGGGGCTTTCTCCTGAAATACTGTGTAGAACTCATCCACATAGTTGCGCTGAGTGCCCCTGATGTTGTTTTTTGCTTCGACAAGTGCCTCCTGAAAGTCGGTATCAGGATTGTCGCCACTCAAACCCTTCAGGATATCCACTGGTGATACCTCCAGCGTCACGTGCATCCCCCCCTGGAGGTCAAGCCCCAAATTCAACTCCGTCTCTTTGATCTCCTCATAGGTGTATTCTATGCCCAAGAGGTCGTAAACGGGCTCATTCCAAACAGAGTCCAGGTACCGTTGTTTCTCGGCAAAGTCTACGGTATTGGAGGCGTCAGTCGCACTCACGGTGGCATCCTGCTGGATCGATCGCGACACGAACGTGAAGGACAAATAGTAAATACTGAGCACCGAAATAATGATGGTCAGAAAGATCACAAATCCTTTATTCTTCATAATTTCTTTATGTAGGTCGGACACCTTTAAGGCCGTGTCCGGCAGCCTGTTATTTCAATTAGATCATGGTTAAGCTGGCAAGGAATCGATAGCCAACCGACTAGGGCGCGTTTGGGGATATAATTCGCCGAAATAGAATTCGTGAAAATCTCAGACAACCGTCGAGCGCCGCATCTCCCACATAAGGATAGGTGATCTCACGATTCGGAATGGGTACGATATCAATGAGAAAGTACTGCGAGTCGACATTTAGATCAACGGAGGATGTAATCGCCTCCACACGTCTGATGCTTAGCTCGGACGAGTCAGCGTCACCCTGGCTTGTCTGCTCCACCTCTGCGGTCTCAGCAGCACGTGGCTCACCAAAGCTTTGCATCACGACGGTCGCCAAGGTCGCAGCGACGAGCATCATCGCTACCCAAGCTCCCATGTGACTGATTGCACTATGTTCTCGTTGTCTGAACATTTTCGGGACGCAAATGTAGGCAATAGTACAGTCTAAACGGAGTAAGTCTTCATTTTTCCGCTAGACGGGCGGACAAGTAGGTGCGCAGAAGCGATAAGGCATTGTCGTAAGACTCATGATTGGGGATGATGATGTCGGACTTTTCGCGACATGGGAGTATGTACTGGTTGAAGGCCGGTGCGACATGTCGCTCAAAGCGCATAAGGGTTTGCTTCATATCCCCATATCCTCGCTCCATCTCATCGCGCTCAATTCGGCGCTTCATCATGAGCCACAGGGGCGCCTGGATAAAGATCTTTAGCTCCAGTAGATCAACAACCTCTTGAAAGTAGAAAGTGAAGATGCCTTCGACTAGGACGATCGGCGTCGGTCGCACTGTGATATAAACCGGATCCGCTCCGCGATCGATGTTGAATTGATACTTGGGCACCTGCAGTTCATTCCCCAATTTGATGCTCCGCAGGTCCTCGAAAAGCCTTTGTTGGTAGAATGATTCAGGAGTGTCGAAGTTGGGCTCGCCCTCGAAGTCTTTGGGTTGCTCTTCCTGGGGTCGATAATAGTTATCTAAGGAAAATATCTCGACTGTCCCCACTGGAAAGCTTTTTTGCAGGTCGGAACCAAATCGCGTTTTTCCGGAGCCTGAACCACCGGCAATGCCGATCAACAAAGGTTGGCTCATGGATTAACTAAGAGTAAGTGAGTAGTAGCTTGGATGAATTGCAAGGGCTAGGGTCGTCTAAAGCGAGGAAAGATAGGTAACCAGCTTATCCACCGCAACCGCACGATGGGAAATTTTGTTTTTCTCCCACGCATCCATTTCGGCAAAAGTGCGGTCATGCCCTTCAGGAGTGAAAACAGGATCGTAACCAAAGCCCTTATCTCCCCTGGGAGCGCGTACGATTTGCCCCTTAATGATGCCTTCAAACTGCACCACATCATCCTCACTGAGGAAAAGTGTAATCACGGATTTGAACTGGGCCCTACGCTCACCCTGAGAAAGGCCCTTCATCTCATCCAATAATTTCATCCAATTCGCGCGATCATCCTTTTTTGGACCCGCATACCGAGCGGAATAGACACCCGGTGCCCCATGGAGCGCGGCTACCTCAAGGCCCGAGTCATCAGCAAAACAAGGCTTACCAAACTTTTGGTAGATCGTGGCGCTCTTGAGATGGGAGTTCTCCTCGATTGTCGCTCCCGTTTCTTCAATGTCGTCATGAAATGCCAGGTCCGTCAGGGACAGGACCTTGTACCGTGCAGGGAGGAGCTCATGGATCTCCTGCAACTTGTGGGCGTTGTGGGTAGCAAAGACCAGCTCACTTACGGACATGGCGCACCGCTACTTCATAGGCATAAACCGCGGTGGGGAAACCCTGCGGACGGCTGGTAGAGCCATTGACGGTGACGATGACAGCCTGAGAGGGAACTAGTATCGTGATGGTAGCTCCCTCCTCTATCTCAGGTAGTCCATTGTGTCCTGAGTTGAAGGCCAACGTCACGCCATCTCGAAACCCATTGATCGAGGTGGATGCTCCACTACGTTGACTGAAGAGATCGTTGAAAGCCCATCCATTGACCGTGTGTCGGAAGACCAACGGATCGGCCACCACAGAGATGAAGTCAGAAGTGTCGGCCACTTCTTGCAATGTCGTTTGTAGTAGCTGACCCGTCTCCGCCAAGTAAGTAGTAAAGTCGAGCGTTACAATATCATCGACCTCCACCAAGGAACCGTCTCCATTGTTCGTGACGGCATACCTTACACTAGTATCGGTGGTGTCGACTGGATCGAGGCCTCTGTCCGAGATAAAATCCTCGATGGTCATGAGGTCCTCCATGAATTGAACATTGGGGTCAAAAGGTTCGACAAACTCTCCTTCGTCGCAGCTTATGAAAATCAAAAGCCCGACAAACGCCACCATCAAAAGAGCACTCCTCAACATCTTCCCCATCTTCCAATCAGTTTATTTCTAATAGCTCCACATCAAAAATCAAAATCGAATTAGGAGGGATAGAGGCTCTCCCTCGAGGTCCATAGGCCAAAGCACTTGGTATGTACAAGACAGCCTTGGACCCTACCTGGAGGTAAGATATACCTTCGTCCCATCCTCTGATTACCTGTCCCGCTCCCAAAGGAAACGCATAATCTCCTGCATCAAATTCCTGGCCATTTTCCATGAAACGTCCAGCGTATCTCACATTTACACGTTGGCCTTGGTCCGGCGTAGGACCACTACCCGTCTGCGTAATCGTATACCGGAGTCCGGACTCGGTGGTCTCCGCCGACAGGCCATTCTCAGACAAATAGGCTTCAATCTTGTTGGCATCAATGACCAACTGCTCCGCTTCCATTTGCACCTGCAAAGCTTGAGCTCGCTCCTGGTACTCCTCCATGCTCACTTGTTCGGCAATACCTAGCTCCCACTTGGTCATCGAACTAGCTTCGATAGAGTCGGGCAGCGGCCGCTGGAAGGTCTTTTGGAATACGTCCTCCGCTGGGATCTCAAAAGTACAGCTGTCGCCGACAGACAATAGCTCTAAGACACTCTGAAATTGCCCCATGATGCCAGCTGTATCTGTCCGATAGGGGATGTACATCGGATCGTCCTCTCTTGTCTCGGTGATCACTTGCCCTGAGGCGGTGGTGAACTTTAGGTTCATCCGCAAAAGCTCACCCTCTACAAAGCCCTCGCCATTTCCACGCTTGTGAAAGTTGACTTCTGTCCCTAAATCCGTGGTCTCTACTTGCTGCGAATTGCTATCACAAGCCCAAAGGATACCTGCCACCGCCAGCGCTCCCCAAAATGTACGATTGATACTTTTCACTTTATTAGATATTCTTCTTTGAATGATTTTGTTAGCTCCTCAAACTTCTCAACCGTCTCCTGCAGGCTCACGTGTGATGCACCTCCTGAGGCATTCTTGTGACCTCCACCGTTGAAATGCTGATTTGCAAATGTATTCACTGCGAAATCGCCCACCGAGCGAAATGAAAGCTTTACCTCGTCCTCACGCTCGATGATGATGGTAGCCATAACTATACCCCGCAGTGATAGCGCATAATTCACCAAACCTTCAGTATCGCCAGATTTGAGCTCGAAGCGTTTGAAGTCCTCTGCGCTGATCACGAAGTACGCGATGCCTCTCTCAGGTATCACCACCAACTTCTTGAGGAAGGCATACCCCATAAATCGTAATCGATTCAGTGAATTGGTATCATAGATGCTTCGATTCACCTTATTGACATCCGCACCCAGGTCAATCAAATCAGCCACCGTACGGTGTACTTTCGCGGTGGTCGAGGGATGCTTAAATGATCCCGTATCGGTCATGATACCGGCGTAGATGAGCTCGGCCATCTCTACGGTGATCTGATCTTTCATCTCTAATTGCACGATGAGGTCATAGACCAGCTCTGCCGTAGCAGCAGCTGTGGTATCCCACATCGTAAAATCGGCGAAATCCTCAGGATCCAAATGGTGATCAATCAGTACTTTCGTGGCACCCGCTTCTGCCACTGGTCCTTGCATCTTCTTGATGCGACTGAGCCCCGAGAAATCCAGGCAAAAGATCACCTCGGCCTCTTTGATGAGCTGAGTGCTTCTTTCAAAATCCTTTCCCTCAAAAATGAGCACCTTGTCCTGTCCAGGCATCCATTGCAGGAAGTCCGGATAGTCCGTGGGTGTGATCACGTAGACCTCATGACCCATCTGTACCAATAGGTGATACAACCCCAACGACGAACCCAAAGCATCCGCGTCTGGATTGCTGTGGGTGGTGATGACTATTTTTTTAGGGAATCGGATGAGCTCCTTAAAGCCGCTAATGTTTCGCATAATGAACATTCCGCCGGACACGCAAAGGTCCGGACTCTGAAATGAGTTCGCAAAACTCTTAATAAATCAATAAAATACAAAATAGGCCACCACGGTGCGTGGTCCGGTTTATCTGTTATTTTTGCTGCCGTTTAATTTGAACTGATTTTAAAAAAGAACATAAGTCATGGCGGGCAACAGAACCTTCACTATGATCAAGCCCGACGCTTTTGGCGCCGGCAATGCTGGAGCAATCCTCAAGATGATGCAAGAAGCTGGATTCTCCATCAAGGCCATGAAGGCCACACGTCTCACTTCGGAATCAGCCGGGGCATTTTACGCTGTGCACAGGGAGCGGCCTTTCTACAATGATTTGGTGAGGTACATGACTTCTGGTCCCATCATCGCTATCATTTTAGAGAAAGAGAATGCAGTAGAAGATTTCCGAAAGCTCATCGGAGCGACGGACCCTTCAAAGGCAGAAGATGGCACGATTCGCAAGCTATTTGCCAAAAGCATCGAAGCCAATGCCGTACACGGTTCAGATTCTGATGAAAACGCAGAGATCGAGGGATCATTTTTCTTTTCTCAGCTAGAGCGCGTGTAGACTGGTAATTGAGGCAGCCTAGGGGGCCGGCTCCAGCCAAAAGTTATTGAAGCCTTCCCCTAGCCGAATGCCGATCTTACCAAGTTGTAAAAGTTCTAGGATCGCGAGAAAGTTGAAGATGACGTAGACCTTGTCCGGCTTCTCTTGTACAAGGTCCACAAACGAAAGTCTGTTTTTGATCTTACTGATCTTCGTAAGCAAGTATTGCTTTTGGCAGTCAATCGTGTAAGGGTACTGTACCACCTGGTGGGTCGGCTTGTTCTTACGGATCTCATAGCGCTCCAAGACCCGCTCGAAGACGCGCATCATTTTGTAGAGATCCAGGTCCTGCATCTCCGCCTCTACGTTGATCTGAGAAGACAGTAGGCGAATTTCTTCCATTAGATTCCCTCGACTCTCTCGTGCTAAGCGCTCTTCTTCCATTTTTGACAGCGTTGCTAGGACCGACTTATAGCGCTTGTACTCCAAGAGGTGTTTGACCAATTCATCCCTTGGGTCGATCTCATTGCCCTCTTCGTCCAATACGGGTCTTGGGAGCAGCATCTTTGATTTGATCCTCATCAAGGTGGCCGCTACCAGGATGAATTCGCTCGCTACCTCTACGTTCATCTCTTCCAGGGTATGAATGTAGCTGAGAAAGTCCTCGGTAATCTTTGAGATAGGAATGTCGTAAATGTCCAGTTCGTCGCGCTCTATGAAAAAGAGCAAGAGATCGAAGGGACCCTCGAACAGTGGCAGTTTAATCTCAAATTTTTGGCTATCAGTAGCTTGAACCATCAATGGTGGATTTATGGAAATGCAAAGGTGATATAAATAAAAATAGCAAAAACCTTAATTTTGCCCGATTATCCCTCCCCAAGAGGCTGAAATCAAACATTTATGGACATGCCGTGTTCATCTATCATTCTTGATACCACATTGCTATGCGGATAGAGCCGGGACCTTTACTTGAGAAAATCGAGTCATCTGACGATCTAAAGAAGGTCAAACCTCATGAACTAACGCAAGTCTGCGCCGAGCTGCGGGACTACATCACAGACCATGTATCGGTCTTTGGTGGCCACTTTGGTGCGAGTCTGGGTGTTGTGGAGCTGACGGTCGCATTGCACTATGCATTCAATACACCCAAAGACCAGCTCATTTGGGATGTAGGGCATCAGGCTTATGGACACAAGATCCTCACCGGGCGACGAAAGGACTTCCATACCAATCGCCTCTACGGCGGACTTTCAGGATTCCCTAAGCGAAAAGAAAGCCCCTACGATGCATTTGGCGTAGGACACTCCTCCACCTCCATTTCTGCCGCACTTGGCATGGCCATTGGAAATCAATATCAAGAAGACGATCGGCAGCACATAGCAGTAATCGGTGACGGAGCCATGACCGGTGGCTTGGCCTTTGAGGCCATGAACCACGCCGGTGTATCAAATTCGAACCTACTCATTGTGTTGAATGACAACTGTATGTCAATCGACCCGAATGTGGGCGCCTTGAAGGATTACCTCACAGACATTACCACGTCACATACCTATAATAAACTCCGTGACGACGTCTGGAATATCCTGGGGAAGATTAGCAAATTTGGTCCCAACGCCCAAGAGATCGTCGGGAAGGTGGAGACCAGCATTAAATCCTTTTTGCTACAGCAGAGCAATCTCTTTGAATCACTCAATCTTCGGTATTTTGGCCCCGTCGACGGACATGATGTGAATCACTTGGTGGACGTCTTCAATGACTTAAAGGACATTAAAGGCCCTAAGATCCTTCATTGCGTCACGGTAAAGGGAAAAGGATATAAGGCTGCAGAAGAAAACCAAACAAAGTGGCACGCACCTGGCAAGTTCGATAAGGTGACAGGTGAGATCCAGAAGAAAGTGGAGCTCGTCCCGCAGCCACCGAAATACCAGCAGGTATTTGGCGAAACGATACTCGAGCTAGCAGAGCAGAACGAAAAAATCATGGGTATAACACCCGCGATGCCCTCTGGCTCATCCATGAACATCATGATGGAAGCCATGCCTGATCGCACTTTTGACGTAGGCATCGCTGAGCAGCATGCAGTGACCTTTTCGGCAGGCTTAGCGACACAAGGGCTGATCCCTTTTTGCAACATTTACAGCACGTTCATGCAACGCGCCTATGATCAGGTGATCCATGATGTGTGTATCCAGGACCTTCCTGTCATCTTTTGCATGGATCGGGCCGGATTTGCGGGAGCTGACGGCCCTACCCACCACGGCGCGTATGATTTGGCCTTTATGCGATGCGTCCCCAATTTAGTTGTTTCTGCACCCATGAATGAGGTTGAGTTGCGAAATCTGATGTACACAGCAACCCTACACAATGGGCCGTTCTCTATCAGGTACCCTAGAGGGAAGGGAGTCATCGCAGACTGGAAGCAGCCCATGCAACAATTGCCTATCGGAAAGGGACGGGAGCTTATTGCTGGAGATGAATTGGCTTTCTTGACATTGGGCCACGTGGGCAACTATGCCTCTTCCGCCATCTCAAAGCTCAATGAAGAGGGTATACATCCAGGACACTACGACATGCGTTTCGCAAAGCCTCTGGACGAAGAGCTGTTGCACATGGTCATGAAGCGGTACAAGTATCTGGTCACTGTAGAGGACGGATGCCTCATGGGCGGTTTCGGATCGGCAATTCTGGAATTTATGGCTGATCATGGCTACAGCAACCGTGTCAAGCGATTGGGTATCCCTGACAAGATCGTGGAGCATGGAGAGCAAATCGAGCTTCACAAAGAGTGCGGATTTGATCCTGATGGTTTGTACCAGGCGGCTCTTGCGCTCCTGGAGCCTTCAGCGGTTTGAGCACCTAACCTCTTAGATTTTTCCAAGATTTCTTGTATTTTTCCGTTAATGCTCAAACCAAGGATTGACGGATATCCGTTCTTGCTCTTACTATTTGTAGTCATTCTAGCGTCATGTCAAAAGACCACTTCGGATGCAAGTACCGCAGGGCCTGCTGACATAGAACCTGTAGAGCAGGTTATTGATTTTGACTTCGACCGGATCAAGGAACGAGGCCATATCGTAGCCCTGATCGACAACAGCTCAACGGGTTTGTTTCTCTATCGCGGACAAACGATGGGGTACGAATACGAACTCCTTCGTGCCTTTGCCGATTCGATGGGATTGGAGCTGAAGATCAAAATCGAACACAGCCTTGAAAAGAGTTTTCAGCGACTCAATAAGGGTGAAGGAGATATTTTGGCTTACAACCTGACGGTTACCAAAGAGCGCAGGAAGCGCATCGCATTCACCCAATACCACAACCTGATGAAGCAAGTCCTCGTGCAACGGAAACCAGACAACTGGCGTCAAATGAAATTGCATGAGATCGAACGCACCCTGATCCGAAACCCCGTTGAACTCATTGGTACGGAAGTTTTTGTGAGGTCTAGTTCTTCCT
>JBCCXG010000076.1:0-14283 GCA_039191945.1 Bacteroidota bacterium | reverse complement strand
TTTGTACTTCAGCCTCAACCTGTCCCCCGCACTCGTCGCTGTCGGGTACATCGTGGGTCTCAATATCGCCTTTCTAGTTTTCCTTGGGGGATGCATCAGCTGGTATCTTGGCATTCCGATCTACATTTTGCTGAATGGCGCACCTGACGTGGGCAGTCCGGAGGCAATTGGTGGGGCCCTATGGAGCAGCAAAATCCGGTACCTTGGCGTAGGAGCCATGGTCGTAGGTGGAGTTTGGGCGCTATTGAGTTTGCGCTCTGCGCTCGGGCAGGCCTTCAGTTCGGGCGTTGCGGCATTCAAGGCACGCGGACAGCAGCTGCAAGAGACCCTGCGGACGGAGTTGGACGCCCCGATGTCGTGGATATTCATCGGGGTCGGTGTGATCCTTGTCCCGGTCTTTTTTATCTACTATCACATCATTCAGGGCGTCCCTGTGACGCTATTTATGTTGCTGATCATGGTCATCGCGGGCTTCCTCTTTTCCGCGGTAGCGGGTTACATGGCTGGTTTAGTAGGAAGTTCCAACAATCCCATATCAGGAGTGACCATTGCCACGGTGCTATCGACCTCTTTGCTGCTGCTTTTGCTGATTGGATCCAGCGATCCAGGTCGCGGTGCAGCGGGAGCGATTCTGGTAGGTGCGGTCATTGCTTGTGCTGCGGCGATCGCCGGGGACAATATGCAGGACCTCAAGGCGGGGCACGTGCTGGGTTCCACTCCCAAAAACCAACAGATCATGCAGTTGATTGGTGTGATTGCCGGTGCGCTGCTGATTGCGCCGGTCTTGAACTTGTTGCTGGAGTCGAAAGGCATTGGCGCCCCCACTCCTGAGTTCCCGGATCCGCTGACGGCGCCACAGGCGACTTTGATGATGAGCGTAGCCACGGGTATTTTTGGTGGTGAGCTACCTTGGAATATCATTGCTATTGGTGGCACGATCGGCGCCATCATTATTGTCATTGATCAATACCTGAAGTCCAAAGGCTCCACTTTTCGCATGCCGGTACTGGCTGTTGCCGTGGGACTGTATCTCCCATTTGAGTTGGATTCATCGATTTTCGTCGGCGGTGTGCTGGCATGGCTGCTGGAGAAAGGATACAAAAAGCTGCCAACACAAGAGTTTGTGGCTAAGGCATCCAATGCGGGCCTTTTGATCGCTTCTGGCCTGATCACCGGAGAAGCGTTGATGGGTATTTTGGTTGCGCTTTTTGCTTCATTTGGTATCAGCATGGCCATCAGCGATAGTCCGGTACTTGGAAGCTACGGTGGTTTGTTGCTACTGGCCATTGTGATCGTCTATCTGTACCGTACGGTGAAGAAAGTGTCCAATAAAGGGGAGTAGTCGATCGTGTGAATGATAAATGGGTTGAATGGGCAGTTAGTTGGCGCCATCGGTTAGGGCCATTCAAGTTTCCTCATTGAGCAGTCGAACCTTATCACCCACCTTGATGATTCCGTCTTCAATCACTTCGGCAGTGATTCCCCCGTGGCCGCGCATGGCGTTGTAACCACCGGCTCCGAAGTTTTCTTCCATACGGGTGCAAGGGTGGCAGAGGCCTGTTCCGGCGAGAATCGCACTTCCTATTTGGAACCGCAGACCTTTTAGGGCCAAGAGATTGATGCCACTGACGACGATGTTGCGACGAGTGAGCCCCGGATCGATCGTTTCTCGGTGAAGGAGTCCGGCCACCGCTGTGAGGTGCTCCGATTGGATCAATGTGACCTGTCGCTTTTTGCTGTGCTGGCTCGCAAAGTGGTCGCCGACTAGACCCGCTTCCTGGGTCACTTGGACTTCTGGGATACTCTGGGGAGGTTCTCGGCGTTGAGGTCGGATACTGATCCATTCGACTCGTCCGACTTGCGGTATCTTTTTCAAGAGATCTTTGATGAGGCCTTCTTCCATGATGATGTAGCTATTGAGAAAAAACTAGAGTAAAGCTTGTGGATTGATGAGGTACGCTTTGCACTTCCAAGTGGCCGCCGTGAAGATTCATGATTTGCCGACACAGACTAAGTCCAATCCCCGAGCCTTCAGGCTTGGTGGTATAAAAGGGTACAAAGATCTTTTCCTTTCGATTCTCCGGGATGCCTGGCCCATTGTCTTTGATGGATACACATACATGGTCTGCTTCTTCCCAGGCGGTGGCCTTGATTGTGGGCGCGGTATGGTCGGTCAGTGCCTCAATGGCATTTTTGATTAGGTTGACCAGCACCTGTTCGATCAGCGCAGGGTCCAACTGGATACTGAAGTCCCCCAGTGCCATAGACCATTTGATGCTACGCTTCCCGAGTTCTCCCTCCATGAGGCGAAAGGTTTTCTCAACCAGGCTGGAGATTTTTATTTCCTGCATTTCTGGCTTTGGTACCCGCGTTAGCTTGCGGTACTGCTGGACAAACTTGAGTATCCCCTGCCCGCGTCCGATGATCGTTTCTAGGGACAGATGGATGTCAGATAAGTTTTCGTCCGTGACTTCTTTCGGTGTTTTCAGCTCTCCTTCCTCATTTTGTATGAGCATTGTGATCGTTTCTGCCAGGGATACGATCGGAGTCACCGAGTTCATGGTCTCGTGCGTGAGTATTCTGATCAATCGGTGCCAGGCATCTATTTCCTTCTGGCGAATTTCGCCACGGATGTCTTGAAATGAGACCAACCTCATTTCTCGCTCCAGCACCTTAATGAGCGTCACGCTCACGGTAAAGTACCGGTTCGTGTCTCCAATGGGTGTTTCAATCAATTGGTTTTGTGTGGGCGGCAAGGTCAGCAACATCTCCAGGAATCGTTTGTTCGGATTCTGTAGGTTACGCCACTTCGTGATCTTTGGGAGACCGGTGAGGTTAGAAGCCGTCTGATTCATCACCTCGATATAGCCCTGGTGGTCAAAGACAATGATTCCGAACCGGATTTGGTTGATCAGCTCATTCAAAAACTGATTCTGAGCCTCTCGCCCGGCTTCCAACGACTGGAGGGTTTCCACTAGTTCGCCAAAAGATTTTTGGAGCCGCTGGAAGGAGGTTTTTTCTTTTTTGGGGTAATGGAGCTGGAAGTCTCCATCCTTCACGCCAGCCAGAAAGCGGCTAAGTTCCTCATTGGTCTTATTGACAAATCTAGTCAGCTCCCAAATCTGGAAGAGGATGATACCCCCTAGAATGATTTGGGTAAAGAACAGTTCCACACGGCCGAAGATCGAGCTCATAACGACGACGGTGCCAACCAGGAGCAGGCTGCGAATCAGGGTAAGGAAAAAGAACCGATTAAAGACCATACTTCTCCAGTCTTCGATAGAGCGCCAATCGGTCGATGCCCAGGTCCTTGGCAGCATGGGTGATGTTCCCTTTGTTTCGTTCTAGAGCCTTGAGGATCAGGCGTTTTTCATGATCTTTGAGGTCCAACGAATCCTCTTCATCCGGGGACTCGACGAGGTGGAAATCGGCCGCAGTGACCATGTTGCCTTCTGACATGATGACTGCTCTTTCGGTCGCGTGAGCCAACTCTCTGATGTTGCCCGGCCAGGGGTAGCGCTGCAGGGTGTCGAGACACTCTTTATTGATCTTTAGATGTTTCTTTTTGTAGCGCTTCTTGTGTTGTTGGAAGTAATGTTGGACCAGCAAGGGGATGTCCTCGGCTCGTTCCCTCAAGGGGGGCATATTGATCTCTATCGTATTGATCCGGTACAGTAGGTCTTGTCGAAAGGTACCCGCCGCCACACCTTCCATGAGGTCGCTGTTAGTGGCTGAGATCAGGCGAATGTCGATAGGGAGGGTCTGATTGGAACCGACCCTGGCGATTTCACGGTTTTGGAGTGCTGAGAGTAGTTTTGTCTGAAGCGGTAGCTCCAGATTACCTATTTCGTCGAGAAACAATGTGCCTCCCTGTGCCATTTCCATTTTGCCCGCCTTGTCTGCTTTGGCATCGGTAAAGGCTCCCTTCTTATGACCAAATAGTTCAGATTCGAATAGGCTAGGGCTTAGGGCCCCCAGGTCGATTTTGATGAAGGGACCAGTGGCTCGTGGCGATTGCTGGTGAATGGTCTTGGCGGCTACTTCCTTACCCGTACCGTTCTCTCCAAGGAGCAGGACAGATGCGTCTGTCACCGCCACCTTTTTGATGGTCTGTAGCACCTGCTTGAAGGCTCTGGACTGGCCCACAGGCGCACTGTCGTTGTCAAGGCTAGCGACTGGATCACTGGCCGAGCTCATGATCTTGATGGCGGCTTGTACCGCGGTCAAGAGCTTATCATTGGTCCAAGGCTTGGTCACGAAGTCTCGAGCTCCCCGTCGCATTGCTTCCACCACCAACTCCACCTCTCCGTAGGCAGTGATGGGGATGACTTCTGTTGAAGGACTGATCTTTAGGATTCGATCAAGCACGGCCAGGCCCTCCATGCCGTCATCTTCCCCCTTGGTGAAGTTCATATCGAGCAAGACGAGGTCAAAAGGCACGTCACCCATCACTTTTTCGAGGTGTTCCGGGGATGAGAGACCATGGACATAGGAGAACTTCTGCTTCAAAAAAAGCCTCGCGGTTGTCAAGACCGCTTCATCGTCGTCAATGATCAGGATATTCGCTTCTTCCTTCATCGGGTTTCAAGTCATCAAAAATCCACCAATCTGTATCAAAACCAAACAGCCCATTGTACAAAATCAACGCAAAACTGTCGGTGGTAGATTAAGAGCTTGTCTAAGTATTTGATTATGAAATAGTTACAAGTGTGGCATGTCGTTCGCAAGCTGATTGGCATAACTTTGATCAACATGCTTCGAAACTATCTCCTTACGGCCTACAGAAACCTTCTTCGAAACAAGGTTTATGCCATCCTTAATATACTCGGCCTGGCCCTGGGCATCGGCTGTTCCGTGGTCATATACAAGGTGATTACGTACGAGCTCAGTTACGACAGGCATCACTCGCAGTTTGAGAACATCTATCGCATCGTAAAGGAAGATATTCGCCCCGATCGCACGGACTATGGCCAGGGAGTGCCGCACCCTTTGGGTCCCGCGCTAAAGGAAGATTTTCCCGACGTACTTGAGGTTACGAGGACTTTTGCCGTGGGAGGTCAGATTACGACAATGAAAGACGGCGCCATCGACAAGAAGATCTTGATGGATAATAAGATCGTCTTCACTGAACCGGCGTTCTTCCGAATGTTTGATACAGACTGGTTGGTGGGAAGCAAGGAGGAAGCTTTGAACGCGCCGTATCAGGCCATCATTACCGCAGCTGGCGCCAAACGTCTATTTGATTTGGAACGGGACGAGGTGGAGGAAGCCATGGGAAGAGTAGTTAGCTTTGATAATGAGGCCAAGTTTGAGGTTCGAGGCATCATAGAGGACTTCCCCGAAAGTACCAATTTCCCTTTTGAAGTTTTTTTGGAGTACTACGGACAGGCAGAGAGTAATCTGTACTTTGACGACGGTGTCCGGTGGAATAGCATCAGCTCTAACACCAACGCCTATTTTCTGACGCCAGATGGATTCAATGTGGCGCAAATGGAGGAGCAGCTTATCGGATTCGTGGACAAGTACCACGGGGAGAATGCGTCTGAGCGCGAGCAGTATCACGTCCAGCCGCTAGCGGATATTCACTACAGCAAGCGCTATGACAACTACGTCAACAATACACCTAAGGAAACGCTTTTTGCCTTTGGGGTGATCGCCCTCTTCTTGATCCTGACGGCCTGTATCAACTTCGTCAATCTAGCCACAGCGCAGGCGGCGAATCGATCGAAGGAAATTGGCATACGCAAAGCGGTTGGGAGCCGCAAGTCGCAGATAGTCTTGCAGTTCTACCTCGAGATTTTCATCATCACCTTCATTGCTTGTCTTTTGTCTCTGGCCATAGGTGAGCTTCTATTCTTATACCTGGAAGAGATCTTGACTCGTCGATTGTCCTTGTTCCCATTCACAGATGCACCCACTTGGCTCTTTATGATCGGAATGCTTCTCGGAGTGACCGCATTAGCGGGATTCTATCCTTCTATCCTTCTATCCAGGATGAATACGGTGATGGCGTTGAAAAACAAGATCACTTCGAAGAATCATTCGGGAGGATTGTCCCTGCGCAAAGGGCTGGTGATTTTTCAGTTTGCGATATCGCAATTCATGATTATCGGCACCTTGATCATCACGGCACAGATGAACTTCTTTCTGAATAAGGAATTGGGATTCAATCGAGACGCCATCATCAATAGTTACATTCCGGATCCAGAGGAGACCAAGCTTGACAGGTTTCGGGCCGAGTTGATGTCTTCGGCCAGTATTGACAATGTTTCTTTTGCCTTAGGCGCACCGACGGCCAATAGCAACTCGCACACCAACTTCAACTATGAACCTTTGCAATCCGAAGACAGCTATCATGGTAACTTCAAATGTGTCGATGAAAACTATTTTGAGCTGTACGGCCTGGAGTTGCTCGCTGGGCGCGAGATCAGACGAAATGATAGTTCCAGCAATGTTGTGGTGAACCGAAAGGTGGCGGACCTGATGGGATTTAAGGATCGGTACGAGGATGCCGTTGGCGAAAAAATGGACACCGGTTGGGGTGGAGATAAGCAGGTCATCGGCGTGGTGGAAAACTTTCATTCCAATTCGTTGCGGAGCGATCTCGACTACGTATTCCTGGTGTATGACAGCCGGCTATTCTATAGCACAGGTGTTCAGATCAAGCAAAATGCTAACTTTCAAGCGGCCATTAAACACTTTGAGGCATCCTGGGAACAGGTTTTTCCTGAATATGTGATCGACTGGGTTTTCTATGATGAGCAGCTGGGCAATAGGTACCGAACAGAACGCAGTATGGCATCGCTGATGAGATTGTTCTCGGTCATTGCGATCGTTATCGGATGCCTTGGCCTCTACGGACTCATTTCGTTTATCGCTATCAACAAGATGAAAGAAATCGGCATCCGCAAGGTCTTAGGCGCATCAATCACGAATATCCTGGGCATCTTTAGCAAGGAGGTGGTCTTTCTCTTGTTGATTGCCTTTATAGTTGCCGCGCCGGGAGCGTACTATTTGCTGAACTTATGGTTAGAAGACTTCACTTTTAGCATAACCATCAATCCTACGTTCTTTCTCTGGTCATTCCTAGTCACTTTGCTGATCGCATTGGCGACGATCAGTCATCGAACGATTTCTTCTGCCCTGCTGAATCCTGCCAAGACACTCAAAGACGAATAGGTTTTTTGCCGGAATAGCCGTGAATTGATTTTCTATATATTTGGCGGAAATCCAATGGAAGAATGCCAAAAGTAGAATCGTTTAGCAATCGCTGGGGTATCGTGTTGGCGGCCTTGGGGATGGCGATTGGTGCTGGAAACCTTTGGCGTTTTCCGCGACTCGCAGGGCAGTACGGAGGTACCTTTATCGTGCTGTGGATTCTCTTTCTCTTCATTTGGTCCATTCCTCTTTTGTTGACTGAATTTGCGATTGGGAAGAAATTTCGAAGGGGAGTAATAGGCTCTTTTGCGAGTTTGGCCGGTGAGCGGTATACCTGGATGGGTTTTTTCGTGACCGTATGTACGCTAGGGATCGCCTTCTACTACTCTATCGTGACAGCTTGGTCGCTACAATACCTTCGGATCTCTGTCAGCAACCTCCTATCGGATCAACCGCTGGCCGAGCGGCTGGCGGCGAATCCTGACCTGATGCAATCGCAATGGGAGGGCATCGCGAATGGAAGCCTGACGACGATCGTATTGTACATCGTGGTGGTGCTTGCGGGAGTTCTGCTTTTGAAACGGGGCATCAAACGAGGATTGGAAGCCGCCAATAAGATCCTCATACCATCTTTATTTGTGCTGATTGTGATCATTGCCGTGATCGCGCTGAGCATGCCAAAGGGTATTGCCGGCCTCTCTTATATGTTTGAAATCAAGTGGGAGTTGTTTGGGGATGCCAAGGTTTGGATCGAAGCCTTGTCCCAGTCTGCCTGGTCCACTGGTGCAGGTTGGGGACTGATGATGACCCTGTCTTCATTTACCAGAGAGAAGGAAGATGTGACCCTGAATACCTTTATCGGAGCCTTTGGGAATAATACCGCTTCCCTCGTTGCGGGTATCGCCATACTTCCGGCGGTCTTTGCGCTGGCGGCTTCCGATGAAGAGGCGCTGACGTTTCTGCAGGCGGGCAATCAAGCACTGACTTTTACGATCATCCCGAAGCTCTTCAGCACCATCAATGGAGGCGCTTTCCTCGCCATTTTGTTTTTCCTCGCGTTGTTTTTTGCTGCTTTCAGCTCTTTGCTACCCATGATCGAGCTGTTCGTGAGCAACATCTCCAACATGGGCATCAGGTCAAAGTACATTACTCCTATAGTAGCGGTTTCATTTATCGTTTTTGGTTTTCCTTCAGCCTACAGCCTTGACTTCTTCAACAATCAGGATTGGGTATGGGGCGTAGGTCTGATCTTATCGGGATTCTTTATTCTTTTCGCAGTGGCCAAGTACGGGCCTGGCCGGTTCAAAGAAGAGTTTATCGATGAGGATTCGGACTTCAGGGTATGGACGGGCTATTTTTCGTGGTCGACACGCATCAATTTATTCATGGCCATATTCCTTGTGTACTGGTGGTTGTCACAGGGCTACAGTGCCTACCCGTGGTTCAACGAAGCGGGGTACTGGAACGTCTGGGACGTCTACAGCAATGCGTCTGTGATCTCACAGTGGTTATTGGTGCTCATTTTGGGGATTATTATCAACAGGTGGTTGCATCAAAAATTTGTCGCACAGACCTTGAAGATCTAAACCATGGCACTAGAAACCCTCGTGAGTATGATTTTGATTATGTCCATTGTAGTAGGGGGCTTTGGCTTCTTCCTGCTGAAGGCGATTAACAACGAGCGAAAAAAGAATAACTGACGATAGATGGAAAAAATAGACGCGTTGAACCAAGTGGCGGAATTTCACCGAACCTTCAAGCACCCTATACTCAAAGGGCCGCAGATACCGTCGCCAGAGCGGTGCGCGCTGAGGGTTGAGTTATTGAGCGAAGAATTGAAGGAGCTGGAGCAAGCCATCGCTGATAATGATCTGGTGGAGGTGGCCGATGCCTTGTGTGACATCCAATATGTACTTTCCGGCGCGGTGTTGGAATTTGGCCTGGGGGAGCGATTTGTGGAGTTGTTCAACGAAGTGCAACGCTCCAACATGAGCAAAGCTTGTAAAACGAGGGATGAGGCGGAAGCGACGGTTGCGTACTACGCCAATGAGCGAGATACGCCTTGTTACTACGAGGAAATAGATGGACTCTTTTTGGTTTATCGTCAGAGCGATAAAAAGACCTTGAAATCAATTGATTATTCCAAGGCGGATTTGCAACACATCTTGAGAGACAGCTAGAACGGCTTATAGATACTTAAGCTGTGAAAGTTTTGGATGAGTAACCTCTTAAAAATGCTGTGCTCTTCTGTAACAAAAAATGACATCAACAAAACGTACACGGTAAATAGTAGTACCGTTTTGCTCCAGTTCTTTTTAAACTTCATGTTAATCTCGGGCGGTTAAAGTTCAAAGATAGCTAACAACCGAGGCTATTAACTATCTGGCGCCAAAAGTAAAGCAATTCTTTACAAAATAGCAATACCCGAAACTGGGGAGGTCATTTTATCTGTTCAAGGAAGATATTCGCGTCGTCAGCGTCGTGTTGTGACTCGTCAAGCACTAATACGCCTTGGTCCATGACCCAGTAGCTAGGTCCATCGCTGTCGAAGTGCTCGTTGTCTTCTATCACGAGTTCTCCTCTCTTGTTGACTTCCCAGTAGGTGTATTCCACTTCTTCCGTACCAAAGGCGTCAACATATACTCGGACCTCGTTATCATCTTCAAAGTCGAAGTAGACGTCGATGTTTTCAATGATGCCCTCTACGACACCCGAAACACCACGCAGGACCAGGGTGGCGAGAAGATTGTCTTCCTCTTCCACTTCCCGTTCAGCTTCTTCCAGGGCCTGTTCGATATCTATGTTCAATTTCCAGCTGGTACCGACCAAATCCTTTTCACGTAATTTCTGAGCTTCAGCCGTCGCCGCCGCCAAAAGAAGAGATAGGCAGAGTGCAATGGGTAATTGTTTCATTTTGAGAGTTATTTGGTATTACAAGGTACTATTATATGAATGATACTCCTTTTACAAGTAAAAGGTTACGGGTCGGATGGATTAGTTTTTTCTATTTTTGCCCGAATTAAGCGCAAAGATATGTTTGACAATCTCAGTGTAAAGTTAGATCGGGCATTTAAGAATCTGAAGGGGCAGGGCAGGATCACGGAGATCAATATTGCTACCACCGTCAAAGAGATCCGCAGGGCTCTGGTCGATGCTGATGTTAATTTCAAGGTGGCCAAGGATGTAACTGACTCGATCAGAGAGAAGGCGATGGGCCAGGACGTCCTGATTGCGGTGTCTCCGGGTCAACTACTGACAAAGATTGTCGCCGAGGAGCTGACCGAGCTTATGGGGGAGGAGAATATACCGATAACCCTCGATGGGAATCCTAATGTCATCCTGATATCAGGACTGCAGGGATCGGGAAAGACCACTTTCTCAGGTAAGTTGGCCAATCGGCTGAAGTCACAGGGCCGAACAGTACTTCTCGCGGCATGTGACATCTATCGACCGGCGGCGATTGACCAACTGAAGGTCTTAGGAGAGCAGGTAGGAGTGGAGGTCTACGCCGAACCTGAGAACAAGGACGCGGTAAAGATCGCCAAGCAGGCCGTGAAGTACGCCAAGGAGAATGGTAAGCGAACCGTGATCGTAGATACCGCGGGTCGCCTGGCCGTAGATGAGGAGATGATGCAAGAGATCGAAGCAGTGAAGAAGGCGATCGATCCAGCGGAGACCTTGTTTGTGGTGGATGCGATGACCGGTCAGGATGCGGTAAATACTGCCAAGACTTTCAATGAGCGACTCAATTTTGATGGGGTCGTCTTGACCAAGCTCGACGGTGATACTCGCGGTGGGGCAGCGCTCTCGATCCGGAAGCAAGTCGAGAAACCCATCAAATTCGTCAGTACAGGTGAGAAGATGGATGCCATCGATTTGTTTCATCCCGATAGGATGGCGAAGCGGATCCTGGGCATGGGCGATGTTTTGACCCTCGTCGAGAAAGCGCAACAGACATTTGACCAGGAGGAGGCCGAGCGCCTCAATCGAAAGATACGTAAGAATCAGTTTGGCTTCGATGACTTCTTGAAGCAAATGGAGCAGATCAAGAAGATGGGTAACCTGAAAGATCTCATGGGTATGATACCTGGGGTCGGCAAGGCCATCAAGGATATCGACATTGACGATGATTCGATGAAGCCCATTGAGGCGATCATCAAGTCCATGACGCCACAAGAACGGGAAGATCCGGACATTATCAACGGAAGTCGTCGTCAGCGGATCGCAAAGGGGAGTGGCACCACAGTACAAGAGGTAAACCAGTTACTCAAGCAGTTTGCCCAGATGCGCAAGATGATGAAGACCATGAACAAGATGGGCGGAGCCAAGGCCCTGGGCAATATGCTTCGATAACCCCTTACCATTGCGCGGCTGAGCTGTTTCCGTCTTCATCGGATATTCTGCTCCAAGTTGGCGAAGTAAAAATTCTTCCAAGCGCACTGGTCGAATGCGCTATCCAACGAATACCAATTAACGATAGTCGGGTGGGCTTGATCCATGATCGGGCCCCAAGAGTGAGAGAAAGTCTCGCTACACGTAGCAGACCGCTTTGACCGCTTCAATCGTACGCTTCACATTGGGAAGGATCTCTTCTATCAATGTAGGAGCGTAGGGCAAAGGCAAGTCTCGGCTATTCACTCGATGAATGGGGGCATCCAGGTAGTCAAAGGCCTGACGTTGTACCTGGTGGCTGATATCCGTAGAAATGGAGGCGAGAGGCCATGCCTCCTCCACGATGACCAATCGATTTGTCTTTTTCACGGAGGTGATGACGGTATCGTAGTCCAGTGGCCGTACACTTCGCATATCAATCACCTCTGCCTGTATGTCCTCTTTGGCCAACTCGATAGCTGCCTCGTCCACGATCTTCATCATTTTGCCGAAGGATACCAAGGTAACGTCACCACCACTGCGGGTGATGTGCGCCTGACCGAGCGGTAGTGTGTACTCTTCTTCCGGTACTTCACCTTTGTCCCCGTACATCAGTTCGGACTCCATGAAAATTACGGGATCATTGTCCAGAATAGAAGACTTTAACAAGCCTTTGGCGTCGTATGGGTTGGAAGGTACCACGACCTTGAGCCCTGGTGTATTCGCGTACCAGTTTTCGAAGTTCTGAGAGTGCTGCGAGCTCAGCTGACCTGCATTACCTGTAGGTCCTCGGAACACGATCGGTACGCTATACTGACCTCCTGACATCGACATCATCTTCGCCGCACCATTAATGATCTGATCAATCGCAACCAGCGAGAAGTTGAAGGTCATGAACTCAATGATCGGGCGTAGGCCATTCATTGCTGCTCCTATGCCAATACCAGCGAAGCCCAACTCCGTGATGGGGGTATCGATGACGCGCTTGGGACCAAACTCATCCAACATGCCCTGGCTTACCTTATAAGCCCCGTTGTATTCTGCAACCTCTTCGCCCATCAAAAAGATGCCTTCATCTTTTCTCATTTCCTCATTCATTGCCTCACGTAAGGCTTCCCTGAACTGAATAGTACGCATTGATCTTGATCTGATTAATTCGCCGCTAAATTAGCATAGACCGGGTAAATACGTTGCGCCGACCACGGAATTATGTCTTTGATTTGGCGGGCGATTCGCTATGGCACGCAGCGCAACAAAAAAGCCCTCACGAGGAGGGCTTTTCCGAAAAATTAATTTTGAATAGGCAATTACTTCACGGCCTCGCTCACTGCATTTGCGTAGTTAGTGAATTCGAGGTCAGCCAATGCTTTTTCCTTCAACGAAGGTTCTGCCTGTACTGCCATCAATAGATAGCTAGTTACATCTGTAGGGCTATTGCGACGGGCGGCTGCCACTGCACGATAGTAGTTAGCGTGAGCTCCGATTTCTTTTGACTCTGCCGCTTCACCAAAGAAAGTATCAGCCGCAGTGAAGTCTTTCGACAACAGGTGTGCTAGTCCACGATCAAAGCTTACAACATCAGAGGCGCCGGCGCTAGCCAGAGATACTTTGGCCGCATCGTACTGGCCTGTTCTGATCTCTACAGCCCCTTTCATAGCGTTGATCTCTGCAGCCAATTGGTTGTTGGGACCTTTGCCCATAGCCGCGGTGATGCTCTCGTACGCCTTCTCGTACTCTCCCTGCATCATGTAAGCAGATGCAATGTTTGCATGGACTTCAGCTGCATCATTTTTGTTGGCAGCTATTTCCAGTTGAGTCAATGCATCTTCTACGAGCTGGTTTTTGTTACCCATGCCCATGCGTGCTTTGTCGAGGTGAGCAGCAGCCAGGTTGTTGTGTGCTTGCCAGCTTCCATCTTTCTTCGTCGATGCCGCATAGATCGAGATTTTCTCGTCGATAGAAGGAGTGAGTGTTCCGCCAAAAAGCAACTCGTTGCTTTCCAAGGTATCAGCACTGACACTACCTGAAGCGACTTGCTTCGACAGTACAGCAATCTCGGCGTTTGACTTCTTCTCTTTTACCGTCAGGATTTCAGTCTTTGCGGTACGAAGCTGCGGATAGATGTCATTGAAGACTTTACGGTACGATCCAATCTTTTGCAACTGCTTCTCTTTGTCCTCAAATGAACCGGACCCGTCGATGATTCGCAGGTACTCATTTTTTACTCCGTCTTCGATACCATCGTATCCTCTCAGAGCCGTTCTGAACTCTGACCAGCTTTCAACCACCGGCTTCAAAATGAAGTCGATAGAGTCAGCTACACCCTGATAGTCATATCGACGCATTTGGCTTCTGTAGTAATTTTCGATGGTCTCTGCTCGATCTTGAGAAAGACCACTGTTGATGCGCTCTGTACCTTCAGGAGAGTGTGTACCCGTGATGGTTACCGTGCGTGTCACGTTCTTATCAGCGATAAAAACAGAAAGATCATTCCTCTTTTGCAGGTTTGATGTTCCGTCTGTTCTCACACTCGTAACCAATCTAGATACGCCTTGAGGAAAAAAGAAGTCTACATTCGTAGGCTCAAGCTCTTCTTGGTCGTTGTACCCATGGTCGGCATACGCAGCAGTGTAGGAATCCATCACCGCCAGTGAAGTGGTGATGATACCTGTAGCTACTTGCAACTTAGGACTCTCTTTGAAGTTTCCGTTGCGAGGATCGGTAGCTCGGCCTTGGATCACCAAAACGCCTGGG
>JBCCXG010000075.1:0-14538 GCA_039191945.1 Bacteroidota bacterium | reverse complement strand
CACCTCAGACGTTCGATATTTTCGTCGTTCCTCCGGGTCTAGTTATCAACGAGTTGGATGCTAATACAGATGGCACCGATGACCGAGAGTTCATTGAACTCTACAACGCAGACGGCGCTGATCTGTCGCTTGACGAGTTTGTTCTTGTGTTTTTCAATGGTAATTCACCCACCGATGCGAGTTACAGAACCGTTGATTTGAGCGGAACACTCTCCGCCGGGGGCTACCTGGTGATCGGCAATTCTGAAGTCGACAATGTGTCTTCCTTTACCTTCCCCAGCAGCCAGCTCCAAAACGGGGGCGATGCCGTAGCTGTATATCTTAGTGACGTCGTCAATTTTCCGAATGGTAGTCCTCCAGATGGAAATGGCTTGGTGGATGCCCTGGTGTATGATGCGGATGGCGATGGGTTCGATGACGCTTTGAGAGATGCATTGGGCGAGTCTAGTCACCGCGATGAGCACGCAGGTGGCCTTGCTGAAAACCAGTCCATCCAGCGACTCCCTAACGGTTCCGAGACCTTCGAAGCTCACGCGCCCACGCCAGGGGTAGCCAACTTCGCAAACGCTGAGCCCATCGTAGTGCTTGCGTCCAGCACGCTGACCTACAACGAAGATGCCGCGGCAACACCCATAGACGGAAGCGCCACTTTGAATGATGCAGACGGAGATGCTGATTGGGAGGGAGCAACACTGGTGGTGGATATCACTGGAGACAACGATCTAAATGATCGGATCAGCATCCCCGATAATGTGGTTGGTGCGATCAATACTGAAGATACTGATTTGAGATCGGCTACGACGGTAATTGGGAGTCTGAGTGCTTCGGAGGGTACGGTAGATGGTGCAACGTCACTTACGATCACTTTCAGTGCGCTGGCTACCAATGCTTTAGTTCAGGAGGTGATTAGGGCGATTCACTTTGAAAATATTTCAGATAGCCCGGTGGTCACCAATCGAAATGTGAGCTTCACAGTGACTGATCGCTTTGGTGCTACAAACGTCGATCAGCGGATGATAGAGGTAGTTGCGTCAGACGACGATCCAGAGGTGGATTTGAATGGTGCTACGGCCGGACTCGACAATATGGCCAGTTTCCAGGAAGATAATGGTCCCGTTTTGATTGCTGCGCCTGCAACGGTGATCGAACCCGATGCTACCAATATTGAGTCGATGACGATTACCATTACCAATGTACTCGATGGCACTTCAGAGGGTCTTTCACTCAATGCCAGCGCGGCGACTGCTGCCTCTGTGCTCAACGTTACCGCTTACAATCCTGCTACGGGTGTATTGTTCATGGATGGGTCTTTTCCTGCTGCTGTTTACGAATCGGTGCTCCAGGGAGTACTTTATGACAACCTTAGTGACAATCCTACCGAAGCCGATCGAGCGATCACGGTTATTGTCAATGATGCCGTGGCATCGAGCGCCATCGTTACCAGCCTTATATCGGTAACAGCTGTCAACGATCCGCCGACCACCGACCTCAACGGTGGAGCAGCTGGTACCAACAGTACGGCAAGTTTTGTGGAGGATGTAGGGGCGGTGCTCATTGCCCCCATGGCTACCGTCTCGGAGGTGGACAATGCAGATGATATTGAGTCGCTGACGATCACCCTGACCAATATCGCCAATGGCATCGATGAATCATTGGCCCTCGATCTTGCTGCTCAGACCGCGGTGACCAACGCTTCGTTGACGCTCAATAGCTACAGCAGCGCCACCGGCGTGCTTTCTGTCGAAGGTCCAGCAACAGCTTCCATCTATGAGACAATACTTAGGGGCGTGCAATACGACAACAGTAGTCAGGGACCGATTGAGGGGGACCGTTTGATCGAGGTTGTGGTCAATGATGGCCCTGCCAACAGCCCTATCAACACCAGTACTGTAACGGTGACCGGCCAAAACGACGATCCAATCGTTGACCTAAACGGTGCCGGGCTGGGTAATGACAATGCCGTTACGTTCACTGAGAATGCAGGTACGGTGTTACTTGCTGCCGCGGGTACGGTAGAGGATATAGATGCAGCCGAGCAGATCGTGTCCATGACCGTCACCATTACCAATCTACAGGATGGCTCGGAAGAGCTTTTGGACCTTAATTTAGCAGCCCAGTCAGCGGCAAGCGCTGCTTCGATCTCGTCGAATTATGATAGCGGGTTGGGCATATTGAGCATCACTGGAGCGGCGGCTCCCTCCACCTACCAAACGATTCTGCAAGGTCTAGTCTACGACAATGTAAGCGATAATCCCACGGAAATCGATCGATCAATAACCGTGGTGGTTAATGATGACCCAGCCAATAGCAACACTGCTACTACCCTGATGGCGGTGGTTGCTGCGAATGATCCACCGACTTCTGACCTCAACGGTGCCGGAGTAGGGAGTGATAATACCGCCAGCTTCTTCGAAAACCTTGCTGCCGTCTCTATCGCACCTTTGGGCACTGTAGCTGAAACCGACAATGGTGACAACATTGAATCGATGACCATCACAATCTCCAATGTCAGCGATGGCCTCTCAGAGAGCCTGGCATTGGACGCTTCCGCTACCGCGGCACTTGGCGCGCTATCCCTTACGCCTTACAATAGTGTCGATGGCACCTTGGTCATCTCTGGTGTTGGAGCTGTCAGCACCTATCAGACCATCCTTCGTGGGGTGCAATACAACAATCTGAGTGACGAACCCAATACGACCAGCAGGCTCATTGAGGTGGTGCTCAATGATGGTGAAGGTGATGGCCCGATATCGACTTCCACCATGACGTTAGTCGCCGGCAATGACGCACCCACCCTGACTGCAACTGGCGATGATCCGACGACCGCCGAGGCCTTCGGCCCGGTAAGTGCTTTTTCTGGCGCGAGTGCTTCAACTATTGAAGGTACCCAGTCTTTCTCCAGTTTTGTTGTAACTGTTTCAGGAGTCGTGGACGGGTCCAACGAGGAGCTATTTGTTGATGGAAAGACCTTCTCTCTAGCTAGTGATTTTGGCTCCACCTCTTCCTTTTTGAGTTCGACGGCGAGTCTTTCAGGGACCACAACCACTATTTCTTTCTTCGGAGGCACGGTAAGCCCACCTGATTTCGAAGACATTATCAATGCGATTACCTACAACAATACAAGTACTACTCCCACCGCGGGTGACCGGATAGTTGTAGTTACAACCATCACTGACAATGGCGGTGATTTAGGCCCAGGGGATGTGAGTACCGCGACTCCTGCTCAGGCAACCTCCACCGTAAGTCTCGTGGGCAAGGACCAGGATTCAAGAATTTCATTCTCTTCTGGCCCTGGCGGAGCTATTGACTACAGACAGTTTCAAGGTGACGAAACGACACCACTAGCGACTAGCAATACGCTAGAGGTGATGCAGTTCAACGTAGCTGATCTGGGTACGGTGGATCCTTTGCCGACGGTGATCACTAGCCTAACCGTTGACGTAACCTCGGGAAATGTGGCTGATCTTCGGACACTCTCGTTATTTGACGGTACGCAACTCTTGGGTTTTACTTCTACGATTACCGGGACTTCAGATGTCATCTCGCTCACCACGCCCATTACGATAGCGTCAGGAACAGATGCCAACTATTCTTTGCGCGCTTCTTTCCAATCAGAGGTGACAGACGATATTGATTATGTTTTGGATATCTCCAATGCGACAGCTCAAGCTTCCGGTTCTTCCGGGTTTGGCGGTGGTGATATCAGTGCAACAAGCCCATTGCAAAATCTGCAAGTGTTAGCGTCAGGGCTCTTCTTCGTCCAGTTGGATACAACCGTTCTCGTCAGTACAGACTTCATGGTAACCGTTGAAGCCCAGGACGACTTCGGGAATGTCGATAGGAACTTTGGGTTCAATGTCGAACTTGTCCGTTCACAAGGGTCAGGCACGCTCTCAGGAACGACCCTTTTGGCTCCTGTAGAAGGCCGCATTGTTTACGACGATCTGCAATACAATGTAACCGGGGACTTTAGATTACGAGCGCAGTCTACGGCATTCAATAGCGCTCAATCCGTTTTGATGACTGCCAGTGACGCACTAACAGATGTTATTGAAGATCCTGCTTTTGCTTATCCGATTGATATCGACTACACCGCATACCAGGGCACCTCTTTCACCACCCAAGCTGATGGACTCCAGGTTGCGCAATTCATAATTCGTGAAGGTGGCGAATTTGGAGATGGTGATAACAAGGTCACGGAGATCGATGGTCAATGTGGAAATGATCCGGTTTGTTCTGATACCCAAAATGGATTCAGGATCAGGGTGACCAGCGGTGATGAGAACATCAGACAACTGGCCATGTTTGTCGTCGAAGGGGTGCCCGGAGTTCCTGCCGGCAGGATCGTAGGACAGTACACCAATAGCCCAGGTGATATGGACAGCACCTACGTCTTTAATTTTGATGACGATAATGGGAGCTTTGGGGACGGCAATGACTTTGAAATTCCCGACAATGGCTCTGCCAAATTGGGGATTTATGTGACTTTTCAGGAGGATGTCACCGATAGAGAACCTATCCTTATTGACGTTGCTAGAGTGTATGTCAATGCAACCAACCAGTCGTTGCTAGCTAATTCCAACGGTTCTCCAGAAGGGGACGGTGCCAATCCGGATACCGAACCTGATTTGGTCGCAGGCGAGAATTTGATTGAGGTAACGGCGACCATGTTGGCTATAACGGACGCACCTATGAACGTCCAGCGAGAGAGTGGATTTGAGTTTACGGTGGAGGCGCAAGATGCCAACGGCAATTTGGATCTGGATGAATCATCCGCCATTGGACTTTCCTTTTCCGACGGTGTGGGCATTGAAGTGCCCAGTGTAATACCATCGCTATCTTCAGGTACTCTGACCTTGGGAGGTATCGTCTTGGATTCGGCTAACCTTGTGGACGGTATGGGGGTCCCCGTGGACATCACCATGACCGTGTCAGATGAAGATGGAGACCTTGGCAGTAAACCAGGCAATCAAACGCTAGCCTCTGATTCTTTTTCGCAACTAAACGTTAGTGACACATTTGACCCGGATGTTGATCTAAGTGCAGGTTTGAGTCCGGCAGATAACACGGGCGGAGTGGGTATTGACACCGAATTGGTGATGACTTTTTCTGAAACGGTGCTGCCGGGGACTGGTCGAATCGTAATTGTGAGGCAGGATGTGCCCATCAGCGATGAAATCCCAGCCAACAGTCCTCAGGTGTCGTACAATGGAAACGTGGTGACCATTACACCAACGATTGTACTTGAGCCTATCAGGGATTATTATGTCTTTATCGAAAATGACGCATTCCAGGACCCCGGTGGCAACAATTTCCAGGGCATCGTGAGCACCACATCCTGGAACTTCAATACGCGTCTGGATGATGTAGAGCCGACAGTGACGATCACCCGAGGCGATGTGACTAATGGTACGGCTGATAATACGAATGACGGTAGCATAACCTTTGACTTGCAATTCAGCGAGGTCATCGATGATGCGACTTTTGATCTTGAGGACATTCTCGTCACAATGACCGATGTGACAGTTGGCGGATCGGGTACGACCACCGCGGATAATTTAGGTGGAGATGCCATACTCACGCGCCAAGGTGACGATGAGAATTACACACTGACCTTGAGTCAGGTCGCCATCAACGCCTTGGGTACTGACGGTACGATTGGAATCACGGTGGGGCCTGACATTCAGGACCTTGCGAGTAATGACATGACGGTGGGCGGTCCGGTGGCCTCCGCTGACTTTACAATTGATCAGACTCCAGCTCAGGCGCTGAATGTTTCGATCAATAGCACAAATGGTATCTCAACACTTGCTGATATTGGGGACCAAATCAATTTGACGATCGAGTTTGATGACAACCTTAGTGCCGATCCTGTGGTAGTCTTCAACTCCGGCAACGACGTAGTGAACAGTGTGGTAAGCATTGATCCCTCTCTTGCGCCAACCTATACCGCATCCTACGTGGTCGATGGATTGGATACAGAAGGCGCAATATCGTTTGCCATCAGTTTTGTCGATGACGCGGGCAACGTAGGCACCCCCGTCAGCGATGTTTTGGGGTCCGGATTGGGGACATCGGTGGTCTATGACAACACACCCCCAACGGTGACGATAGCTCGATTCGACCCGCTCGATGAGTACACGGCGGAAACAGAGGTGGTATTTGAAGTTGTCTTTAATGAGTCGGTTGCCAACGTGAATATTGATGACTTTGTCGCTACAGGATCCGCTGGTGGAGATGTGACTGGATTCTTCGAAGCGGCAGCAAATACACGCTATGAAATCACCGTTGGGTCACTGCTGACCGATGGTACCATCAGCCTCGCATTCGATGGGGGTCAAAACATCACCGATCTCACGGGCAATCCTTTGGATGGCATAAATGGTGTTTTATCCACGCAGATGTATACTTATGATACGCAGGCTCCCCAGGTGCTACTATCCGATGACCACCCTGATGCAGTGGTCAGGGACGAGGATGACGTCATCATTACGGCGACTTTTACGGAATTGAACCCATTGGCTGGACCACCTACAATTAGTATTGCACTTGCTGGGGTGACAGACGTGCCGATGTCTTCGACCGCCGACCCCTTGATATGGACCTTTGACTGGGATGTCCCAGACAGTAATGTGCCGTCGGCCTCAGTGTCGATTGGAGGTGCGGATTTAGCGGGGAATACCATCAACGCCCCATCCGGCAAGATTGACTATGAGATAGACAATACGTCCCCGACGGTCATGATTGATCTGGTAGCGCCCTCGCCTGGGGAGATTGCCAATACGACGGCTACATCCGTGTCCTTCGATCTTGCGTTTGACGATGACCTCAATGGCAATACCGTAGACATCTCTGATTTTGCGGTGGATGTGACCGGAACCGTGGGATTCACGGCGACAGCCATCGGCGGTACCGCACCTGATCTGACGTTTACGGTGAGTGGCATAAGTGGTAGCGGGGATTTGGGGATTACAGTGGCTGGTGCAGGTATTCAGGATATAGCGGGAAATGACCTCGTGGCCCCGGTGACTTCCTTGACCTTTGGTATTGACAATGAGCAACCAAGTCTTGTGATCACCAGGAATCCGGTCGCGATCGGTACGCAGGACCTAACGAACCAAGATGCTGTAAGCTTTGATTTGGCCTTCGATGAAGCCATTGATCAATCGAGTTTCGACATCAATGATATCAATGTCATCACCTCCGGGGTCAGCGCAGATCCGCTGATGCCGTCAGACTTGGTGCCTGATGGCAATGATCGCGATTTTACTCTTTCCATTTCAAATGTTGACGGTGACGGGTCAGTAGCGATTGAAGTTTTGGCCGCCGGTATTCTGGATGTGGCAGGTAACTCTCTATCGAGCAATGTCACCAGCGCAGCCTTTGGTATTGACAATACACCACCGACACTTGATGGTGCCGAAGATGCTGATCCAGCGCTCTCCATTACTCTTACATTTAGTGAAGAGGTTGTGCTTACTACTCCTGCTCCGGGTGACTTCGCGGTGGTGGATGCAATCAGTGGGCTGGTAGCTATCAACGGAGTAGATGACGATAATATCGGAGACGCGAACCTGGAGTTGGAAGTAGCTGATTACACGAATTCTGTCGGTGATCTTAGAGTAACCTTCATTCCATTAACTGGTGTGATCACGGATGTGGCAGGGAATGGCCTTGCTAGCAACTCCGCGGGTGTTTTTATAGACCGTGAACTGCAGGTGCAGCCGTTGACTTCAGAAAATGCTACGGGCGTCCTAGGCGATGATGATGATGATGTGGCCATGTACCGGTCAGTCGTTGACCCGTCCGCAAACCAACCTGTCAGGATCACTCCCAATGTCGATCTTAGCACGATCAGTATCTACGCGGATGAAGCGTTGACGCAGTTGGTGCTCGCGGAGTCAGCTGTAACCATTGCCACTGGTTTCGAACCTACGGTAGCTCAACTCCTTCCTGGGATTGATTGGTTAGATGCTTTGGATGATCATGGCGTCTATACGCTGTATTTGACGGAGACTACGGTCCGGGGGGATCCGTCCGAAGGTCCCGCACGTAGGTATTCTGTTGCTTTTCTGGATGAGGTGACATTTACTCCCGATGAACAGGCCTTTTCTGAATCCAATACCACAGGGACCACAATTTCGATTGAAGGTCATCCCGTAACGGGGCAGGAGTTGACGATCATCGGAGATGGGTTGACCGATATCGAATACAACAATGCCTTGAGCCAATCTAGTGCTCGCTTTGTGCCTCTCGCAGCTGGCACCGGCATTCACGACATCGATTTGAAGTGGGAGAACGAAATGACCGGAGTCTCAGCTACATTCCAGGATCTTCGTCTATTCTCAGTGAGCGAGAGCTCGCCGGTTTTCTTGGATACCCAACCTACTAGCTTGTGCGAGGACGCGGGCAATCAGGTGCTGCTGGTAAATAATATGCCGACAGGTATTGACGTAGATGGTGTCGACGGTGCCGGCAATGATTTCTTGCGATTGGAGGTCTATTACATTGAAAACGGAAGGGTGAAAACCGACATCGTAGGTGATGCGCCTGGTAGGTACCGTCCCGACGGGGAACTATCAAGTAGACTATTGAGGTACGACCGCGACGGTTCGGCTCCTCCGATTGTTCCTGGTAGCCCAACTTTTGCCACAGATGAGTGGGAATTCAATCCTTCGGCCATTGATTTGCTGGGAGTGGCTGATCGAGAAGTGGATACGCTAAGGTTCGTTTTTGTGGCCACCTCTGACAATGGCAATACGTCCTTCGTCAACTCAGAAGAGGATATTCTTATCTTTCCTCAACCTGAAATCAGTCTGAGTACGGTTGAGATGAAGGGGGGCAACATTGAACCTTATTATTGTGAGGATGAGGACCAGATTGAGATAGAGGCCAATATCTTCACTTTTGAGGGAGGAGTCGACTCCACAGGGGTCATTACTACGGGATACCGACTCTTGTATTCGCCGACCGACCCAACGTTTGCCACTTTCGATGAGTACAATTTTACCGCTTCAGGTAGACTATCAAATTTTTGGGTTCCCCGAGATCCCAATCAAAATGGAGACACCGACGAAGACGAGTCTGGCTACTACCGAATCATCTACGAAGCTGCTCCCCATACGCCCGCACGATGTACGTCCACAGGTTTTGTGGACCTGGAGGTGGTCTCATTGGCCACGGAGCCTGCGATCACCACAGACCTATCGGGCATCGGTACTCAGGACATGTCGGGTGTGTACCTGCTAGAGTTTTGCGAGGGTGAGACCCTGCCTACGATCACGGCTACGGGATCGTCTGTGACGTGGCTGGGAGCCAACCAGACAACTGTTGTGCAGCGAGGTGCAACGCTCGATATCCTCAATGATGTATTTGGGGGCAACGAGCCTGCAGGAGGCGCGAGCGTCCGACTTTTCATGCAAGATCAAAATATTTTCGACCAGGCGGGAGCGGTTATTACCGATCCGAACTTCGATGGATGTTCCTCGGGGCTCATAGAAGTCAACATCCGAATTCGAGCTATTCCTCCGGCCCCCGAAGCGACCATTGCACAAGCCGGTGACGCCTCATTCAACGAAGAGGATTTGAGTACTAGCGCGGGTCGATCCTATCTGTATGAGTATTGTGCTGGGGATTTGATTGCCGGCATCGATCTGAGTCAGAGAGGAGTGAACATCAATAACATTTCAGACAGTAGGGCCCATTTTTCTTTGATTCCTGAAGATCTTGATTTCTCCAACGCGGTTGATTTTAATTCGAATTTTGTCGACTGGTCGGCAGATATTTTTGGCGGCGCCTTGCCCAGCGATACCGTCATATATATTGCCTTGGTCACCAATGACGGCGTCTTTGCGGGTGAGGGTCCCAATGCATTTGCCGGATGTACGTCTGAAACTTCCAGATTTGAGCTGAGGATTTCCACTGCGGTGGTGCAAGACATCCTAACCACGGAGGGAAGCGACTTTACGACAGAATATTTCACTTGTTTTGGCGATCCAATTACAACCATTGACATCGAGAACGGGACCTACAACTGGTACACCGATGACGGCGCGACGACCGCCGGTCAGCTCACTTATTCTGAGACCGCCGACAACTTCCTTTTGCAGGCCCAAGACGTCACTAACAACGCTTTGCTTGCAAGTAGTACCGCGTACCAAGTGTCACCGGGAGCAGGATACTCAATCAACGAATACAATTTGGAAGACGAAGCAGGTATTTTCTACTATTGGGTACGACAGATCGATAATGCCAGTGATGATTCTAACTTCCCGGGTTGTGAAAGTACGCCCACTTTGATCTCTCTGACCGTTTTTGAAGAGCCCCTGGAGCCTCTATTCAATGGTGCATCGGTGATCAATGAAAATGATGATGACGTTGACTTTGAATTATTCTTTTGTGCTTCAGATTTGGACGAGTCCGTCACTTTCAGCGCCACCCTCAATGGTTTTGTTGACGCAGCTTTCTCGACGGATGCGACAGATGACGGGAGCAGCGCTAGCCAGGTGACCCATGATTTTGTATGGTACAACTCCAACGATGCCGGTGATCAGTTGGCCTTTACGGCCTCCGGGTCGGTGGTAACTGCCGTGGACCTGGGTCTGATTTCTTCGAATGACGTTGAGAGATATATTTATGTGGAGCAGGTGGAGAACATCGTCAATGATCAAGATGGCAACACCATCTATAATGGATGTGCGTCTGATGGAGTGGTCATTAAGTTCACGATCTTCAGAGAGCCAGATGCGCCGATTGCGGATGCAAACGCGTACTATCTCTGTGCAGGAGAGCCCATCGATGACCTTGAACTGCTTGGGGACCCTAATGCCTTCTTCACTTGGGTGGTGGAAGGAAGTTCGACAGCTTTTGAGAGGCAAGCCGATGCCAGTGGGGTCGCCATTGCTTCCATGGATGATCTCGGTATTGGACAGAATCCGGTTCCGGATTCTACTTACACGATCAAGGTGGTCCAACAAACGGATGCCGCCATGGGGAGCACGGTGCCCCCTATTAGTGATGATTTCGTCGGTTGTGCGAGTGATACTACTGAGATCCAGATTTTTGTCAGGTCCATCCCGGACCCTGTGTCGATTACGAGCCCTCAGGTATGTGCAGATGGGCAACTGGTTGAAATCAGATTTTCAGGGGATCAGCGTGCGAGCTCATTCTTTGTCTACCCGACCGACCAGCAAGTGCCCTCTTTACGTGAGGATACATTGGGCGGCAACGCTGAACAACTCAGCTTTAATTTGATCGGGGCTGAGGAGGGGCGCGATACCACGATTTACATTTCTCAAATCACCGATACTGACCTCAATCCCAATTTCCTTGGCTGCGAAAGTGCCTTGACGGCGATTCCCGTATTCGCGAAACCCATTCTCGGGGACTTTGGAGGTAACAATGGCCTAATCAACGATCCAAGGGCCTGCTCAGAGGTGGTGGAGTTGGAAGTCGAGATCACCAACCAAGGTGATGATGACTTTGCGGACTACACCTTTGAATGGAGCGCCAACAACGAGGTCAGGACCGAACCCACTCAAGCGGGAGGCACCTCACCACTTTTGGGTGGAGAGATTTATTCCATTACGATGAATGAGTCTTTCCTAAGCGCAAGCTTACCTGTAGCGGTAACAATCACCGACAAGGATGGGTGCGTTTCAGAAGCGAGTCGGTCGATCCCAATTGGTCTGACGCCAGATCCACAATTTCGCATCTCCAATATCACCGCCGGGAATAACACTACTTTTTCCTTTGATGATTTTGAGATCACAGATGACAATCAGATCCAGAGCTTCAGGTTCGAATTGACCGGCAATGGGTCCAGCTTCCAGGTGGAGGAGCGCTTGCAACGCCCTGACATCCTGCGAGAACATATAGAAGATGGCTTTTTACCTGGAGAGTACACCGGTGCCCTTACTTTGATCTCATCAAGTGGATGTGAAAACTTCAAAATGCGGTCGTTTAAGATCTTGGGCAGAGAGGAAGTGCCAACCACTGGTTTGGTTCATAATTTCAATGGAACTGATGCTGATGGATGGATCTCGGAAAGCTTGGATGGATTTGGTGATCGGTCGGAGATTTGGGAGGCGGCTGCCCCCTCGGCAAATAATCCGAACATAAATAGGGACGCCAATGGGCAGCGGTCTGCTGTCTGGATCACCAACGCAGATGGTAACTATTTTGGTGAAAATGGCGCACTGGATTTCTTTGTTTACTCACCCTCGTTCGACTTCTCCGCCTTGGAGTTCCCTGCAGTGAGTTTCGATTACTTTCAGGATCTAGTCGGCGCCTCCGATGGTGTGGTATTCCAGTGGTCAATTGATGATGGCGCCACATGGGAAAACCTTGGGGATTTTACTGAAGCTGAAGGTGCGACGGGTTCCAAATGGTTCGATTCGGAGGGAATTGCCGGTAACCCAGGCATCATCGAGAGCAATCCGGGTCAGATAGGCTGGGCAGGATCCAAGGCCGATATGGGTTGGCAACGTGCGGTTCATTCACTGTCCGTTCCTGATTTGGAAGACATGACCAACGTACGCTTCAGGTTCGCGTTGGGCGTGAGACTGGGTAACGAATCGGATAAGTCGGAGGGATTTGCTTTTGATAACTTCAGCATATTCAACCGGAATCGACTCACTATTTTAGAGACTTTTTCTTCCTCCATCAGCGAAGAAAGCCGTGATGCGAACGATGAGGTACGCGAGAGCCTGGTCGCTGCAGGATTGGAAAATGAAGTCATTTGGGTCAATTACTTCACCGACCTGTCAGACGATACTGCGCAGCGCGATCTCATTGCCGAGATGAACAATTCGGATCCAGAAGCTCGACTGGCCTTCTATGGTATTTCAAACGTACCGTCGGCCGCCTTGTCCGGCATCGTCAGGACCCCCCGAGCTCAATCTATTGGTGGTTTGGGCTTTAATAGCAATGATCTACAGCAGAGTATTTTGGCCGATACGCAGTTTGACGTTATAGTCAATGCAGAGGAGGACCGTCCGGCAGGCCTCGTCAATATATCCGTGGATATCACGGCCAAACCCGAAAACGAGTCTTCCTTTAGCAGCACTTCAGAGACGGCAGTGCGGGTATTCGTTTTACAAGATGAGGTAAGCGCTGAATTCATTGATAATGTGAGTGGACCCTACACTTTCAGCAATCGGCTGATTGAGATCTTGCCTGCGGCAGATGGGCAAGTGATCCAGGGGGAACTCACTGAGGGGCAAGTGATTGTCGATCAGACGCTGCAGTGGCGGATCAAAGACCTCTTCGGCGAGGAGGGCACTGAGGTCGCCCTAACGGTCGTGGCTTTTGTGCAGGATGAAATCAATCGTGATGTCTATCAGGTGGGTATAAGTCGCCTTACTGTGCAGGTACCAGAAACGGTAACCGGTATCATAACCGACTTGAATCTTGAATCGACTTATGACGTATATCCCAATCCCGGAGATAAGCAGTTTACCATAAGCATGGAGCAACCTATCCGCGAGGACTTGAGCTGGAGCCTATCAGACTACTCAGGAAAGGAGATCAAGAATGGTCAATTGCAGAAAGGTGCAACTCATACGATAATCAACATCGAAGAGCTTGCCTCAGGGGTGTATATGCTCAAGCTGTTCAACGCAATCAGTACCTGGCAATCGCGACGTGTGATGGTACTGAGAAGGTAACGCCAGCTCAAAACAAGCTGCCCTGCTGCTCTTCGAGCTCAGGATACCTTCGATGTCTTTGTATTTCCGGTACATTACCCAGGTAAGACCGTCCGAGCTTCTTGTTCGATTTGATGGGCTCGCAAGAGTGATAGTTCAAAGTATTGTCAGGAAGAGGCTGAATGAGTTCCATGGCTGTTTCTTCGTCACTAAAAAGCCATCGCTCATCGTCTTCTGGAGATACGACGTACACCATTCGGGACTCAGGGCTATAGGCGGGTTCATTATGTACCCAAGCGATTTCTTTATTGGCAGGTCCTGTGATCATGGTGACGGTCTTGATCTCTATTTCGTCCCTCTCACTGACAAATTGTTGCCATAAGCCGGCAATCATGAACGGAGCCCCGTCCTTCATTTGGACGTAATGTGGGTAGGCGATACCGTCTTTTTTGTGGTGATCAAACCAACCATCAATCATGATGAGACAATGTCGGGATTCTGCTGATTGCCGATAGACACTTCTGGGATTGTAGATATTATCGTTTCTGGCGTTCAAGGTGTTCAAAGGGCGGCCTCCTTTTTTTGGAGCATAGACCATCGGGATGAATCCCCACTGCATGATCTGCACCTCTTCTGGGCGGTCATGTGTCACCACCGGCAAGTCGGGCTCGTCAAATCCGGAGGCGTGATAAGTAGGGGGGATGATTTTCTTCACTTTTTCCCAATCCTCCTGCGTGCCGTATCTCCTCGCGTACTGCTCAGATTGGCGTGTCATAAACGCTACATCGTAACACATGATCGTACCATTAGGTGATGAACACTTAAAATAAAATGATGCCAGCAAGTAATCAAAATGCTATTTAAATTAGTATTTTTACTAAAATAATTGGCT
>JBCCXG010000074.1:0-14664 GCA_039191945.1 Bacteroidota bacterium | reverse complement strand
TGATAGCGATGGTGGTATTCTCGAGCCCGACCCAGTGCTGGATTTGCCACCTGGGGTAAGCCTGCCCATCGACCGGAAAACACCGGAATTGGTGGACTAGAATCGGTAAAACCTACTCATCACAATAGCGTGAGGCAGGGTGATCAAAGCAATCAATACAAAGAAAACCGTCAAGAGCGGAAGAGAGGTGCCAAAGTACAGTCCATAGGCAATTGTACCTCCGATCCCAACAAGACTCAATGCAGTAAAAGGTGTGCTCAACTTGATCCACCTTCGCAAGTCAAAAGAACCTTCCGAAAGGCGAATCTTACTGATTTGGGACTTGACAGCATCCACTGAATGCCAAAAAACAAAGAAAATCGCGAAGCTGAGAAGCAGCGGGCTATTCCAAGTGATCACCGCCAGTATCAGAAGTTCGGGAAGCTCCTTCATCACTGCCTGTCCGGAGCATAAGACCAGTGTCGCAATCAAAAGCAAGGCCGTGACACCCGAGATCACTACGGCATTTTGCTCAATGAAGAACCAAACGCTCTCTTGTATCAAGAAAGGCACTAGCAAGGGCTTTACCTCAGGTAGATGTACGAAGAGAATGATCATAAGCACTAAACCGCCCCAAAGAAAAGAAGCTGCACGCATCATCCAGGAGGGAGACAGATAACGGAGCTGCGCTTCTCCGAAATGATAAGCAGATACCGCCAGAAACAGAAGCAAGGCCAAGGAGGGAAGGATCCACCACATGACTCCATAAGCAGCTATCACCAGCAGGTACTGGCCTAGGAAAGCCCGTTGGGGTTTCTCTTCGATGGACTGTCCTTTCATGACATTGAACAGAACATGGTCTGTGGCACCATGTGGGATACCTACCAATACAATGAGTAGAATCCCTACGATCGAAGTAATCAACTCACTAGCGGGCAACAAGCTCACGAGAAGAGTGAGCATCAGCACGATCATTTTCAGTAAAAATGGCATAAGTCTGATCTTTTAAGGCTTTCAAAAAGGGTGCCCAAGGCAGTTGAGCAAAAATTCCAATCTCCTCGGCAAGGTTGGAATCCTCGTGTAAAAATTTAAGGACCCGATGCATCGGTTGCGATTGAAACAATCGTGTCATAATCGGCTTCACCGCTTGAGGAGCGTGAGCAATGATTTCCAGGAGCAGGTTATCATAGAATCGGAACCTGGGACGCGAAGCCACCTTGACTTCTTTGCCGGAGAGGATGTCTAAAATCTCAATGGCATGTTTTTGTACATTCATGAAGGTATAGCCAGTAGTCGGCTTGGTATCTCCACCCACCGTACCTATTCTGAAAACACGCCCCAACCTTCTGGTAAAAGGATAATTGGTCATGGGGATGGCTCCCTGCTCCTCGTGATAAGTGTCATAATGCTCGAGTCCCATCACTTTTTGAATGTAGGACTGCAGTTCAACCGCATACTGCTTTTGGTCAAACTCGCGGGTCTTACTGAATTGCGTATACTCTACCAGCGCCTCGGTCTCCGAATAAGGCAGTACATAAACGAAACTTGGTGCTTCGGACTGAGCAACCCGAAAATCCATCAAAAGAGGTTTCGTAACCTCAAAAGTTGGGCGTGGTACCTTGATCTCCCATCCCAGGAAGTTCTGAGAATTGCAGAGATAATCGGAAATATTTTTAGGTCGTGTGATACTATCGATCACATGATCTGCTTCATGCACGCTCTGCCTTGTACGCACCCGTACTTCGTTGTTCCGTTGAGTGATCGCGAGAATCTCGTCTTGTACGAAGTGGATGTTAGCGTGTGCCCGTGCTTTGCTGAGCACTTCGTTGTAAAAATCAATACCCCTGATCGTGTAGTAACGATAGGGAGCAATCTGGTCGTACCGTTGAAAGTTGTCACTGGCAAATCCGAGGTGTTGCCAATTGAGGCTTCCGGCACAAGATAAATGAGGAGGGGATGTGGTCCAGAAGCTCCAAGTACGATCATTGCTGTCCTTCCGATCCTGATCGATGACCAAAATCCGCCAATCAGGAAACTCACCTTCCATAAACGTATTTAGGAAACTGAGGCCACCTAATCCCGCGCCAGCGATAATGATATCGTACTTCATTGAGAGGGGAATCAAAATTCAATGACCTCCGCAAGCAAAAAGATGCTTACGGAAGTCAATGAAATCTTTAGGTCGTGATTGCTTTAGGCGGCAGCAGCAGCCTGCTTTTTAGACTGTACAGCCAGTGCGTAAATCACCAAACCGAAGCCGATCTTGTTCACTGCATCACCGATGTTGTAGATCAGATCCATAGAGGACAAAGGAAGCACATTTCTCAAGAGTCCGTCAGTCTCGATCGCCATGTATCCGATCGGATAGATCGCCCAGCCAACCAAGACAAACCATCCGAGTGTCTTAAATGCCTTCTGAAGAATAGGATCATTTGAGCCCTCTGCCAACTTCTTGGCACTACCCAGCCAAATTTCATACAAGATTCCCACGTAACCCAAAGTAGAGATGAATCCCCACAATGCGCTGCTGCTTCGGAAAACAGTTTCGCCAAGGTAACCAGCTACCAACATCCACACGGAATAGGCAATTAGTTTCCACATCAAACCTGTTTTCGCCCCAAAAGCCTTGAGAATCAAATAGAACTCAACGCACATCAAAGGAACAGTCAGTGTCCAGTCAATGTAGCGAAGTGCTGTGGGAGAATACTGGTTTTCGATCCAGAATTCTCTCATGTAGTAGTAGTGAACAGCTGCGATGAAAGTGATCAAGCCGGAAACCAGCATTGAAGTTTTCCACTTTCCTTCGACATTTCCTCTTTCGATAAAGAAGAACACAGTAGCTGCCGCCATCGCCATGGCCCCAACAAAAAACGTGAAACCCACGTAATCATTAGGAGCTAAGGTGGCTGCTAGGAGAAAATTTAACGTTTGCATGTTATAACAATTTTTGTAGTCTAACCTCAGTAACTAGCTGTCTTTTTCGTTTGTTTAACATTTTTAAGAAAAAGATCAACAGGCAGGTTTTTGCGATATTCTCAAAGCCTATTTTCCTTGTAGCCAAGCACTTGTAGTAATGGCAATTATTTAAGGGAATTTTGGAAATAATGCAAATACCTGTTTGTTGCAGCTAATTTGGCCTTCGTAGAACGGCCTTTGCCAGTTGTTTTTTCCAACAAAACACCTACTCTGCCGCCTTCTCTTGAGATCGTTGAAAACATGACTCGACGCAGGCAGTCAGCAGCTCTAGGCAGGCAGCATTGAGCGGCATAGGGTTAGGGAGTTTTCGTGCCACCGGGACCGTGATAACGCAAGAAGACAGCAGCACAGGTGCATTTTGGTGGTTGATTAAAAGCAAATGATACCTTCTCCGCTAAGGGAGGAATTTCAGTCTTGATCCCTCCTGTTCAAGGCTGTTGTGAGTCATCGACTTTCACTGTTGGATCGACCCTGGACAGTTGGAAACGCTGCAATGCACGGGAAAGCTCATGAGCAACCTTCACGAGCTGCTGAGATTGTTCGGTCGTGGTGCTCATGTCTTCAGTGAGATTATCCATAGACTTGGTGGTTATCTTGGTTTTGTTCACGGTCTCATCTGCGATCTTTACAATGCTGCCCATCAGCTCCGTGACATGCTCAAGTTGCATGATCTGCTGCTTAGATTTCTCGGTGATCCCTTCCGAGGAGGATAAAGTTCGAGCGGAAAAAGCTCTTATTTCACCGAAAGTTCCAGAAACCTGGGAGGTGGCGGCTTTTCCTTTTTGTACCAAAAGATCCAGCTCTTTCGTTAGTTTCGTCGCGTTGAGGGATTCGCTTTGTACCCCTGTCACCAAGCCCTCAATTTGGTGAATGGACGTCTTGGATTCGTCGGCAAGCGACCTTATTTCTTCCGCAACTATCGCAAAACCACGTCCTGATTCGCCCGCTTTTGCTGCCTCGATCGCAGCATTTAGCGCCAGAAGGTGCGTCTTCGCCGCGATATCATTAACGACCGACAGCACTTTGTTGATTTCCGCCGACCGTTCACCCAGACGGTCCATTGCGGCGTTGGACCTTACCGAAAAGTTCGCCAGTTCTGTGATATCCGCCTCAAGAGTTTCAATGACCTCTAGGCCATGATCACTTCTATCGCTGCCCTCCTGCGCCTCATTTTGAATCATCGCCGCCTGCTGAGCGCTTTCCTTTGCATGTCTCAAGACGCTCAATAGTAAGTCGGATGTCTTGTCTACCTTATCCAACTGCACATTAGCACCTTCCGCGACTTGCAGAACCAGATCTCGGGCCTCTTGCACCTGATCCCTCATCGCTCGTATCGTTACGCCCATGGCCTCACTCGCTGAGCCTACCTCGGAAGAGTGCTTCTCCACCTGATGGAGGAGGCTATTGATATTTTGAAGCGCAATATTCAAATGGTCAGCCAACTCAGCAACCTGACCCGAAGCTGCTCCCGAGTACAGCGGAGTCAGGTCCCCACTACTGATGACCTTGGCGATCAAGGTCACTTCCTGTACCGGCCGGGCCATCTCCGAGATCAGATGGTTGACCTCAACTGCTAGCTGATTCCAGGCCCCGAGCTTATCATTGACGTCCATTCTGACGTCCAACAAACCATCACGACCAGCCTTGTTCACGATCAGCTGTATTTCCTCGATGGTAGATTTGAGGTTGGTTTGCATGCTCAGCAGGGCATTGGCCAGTTGTTCGTTAGATTCCGAGGCCTCAAACTTTGTATCAAGATTGCCTTTCGCGATCTCAAAGGAAAATGCTGACACTCGCCCGAGTTCTTCCTCAAAGGACTGCTGACTCTTTTGAAGGCGCTTATAGGCCCCTAGTGTCGCTCTGATCAACAAGAAAACCAGTACGGTGATGAAGAGTAGAATCCCGGCCACCAGGAGCCGAAAGCTACGCATCCAATCGTTGAATTCGGCCATTTCCTTGAATAGGGCAATCATACCGATGATCTGACCATCGGAATTTGCTAATGGTTCGTAGATGATGATCCACTCCTTCCCTATAGTTTTAGTAACTCCAACGAAGGTCTCTCCCTGCTCAAATACTTTTTGCGTGATCTCTGCATTAGCAGTCGTACCGATAGCCCGACCCTGAGCATTCGCTGCCACCGCGGTGGTACTCACACGAAAATTGCCCTGAAAAATGGTACAACCGTATCCGGTTTTCTCTAGCATCTCATCCACAAATGCCACCGAACCATTGATTTTTGTCTCGCCTGCGAACAAGGAATCTCGGCGAAGAGAGAGCGTACCCAGAAAAGAAAGGTAGTCCTTGGTGTAGACCATCGTGCTTTTCGCAGTCTCCAAGACCGCTCGCTTCTGTCGGCCTACGTAGAGCGTGGTCACTAAGAAATAGCTCCCTGTAGCGACCAACAACAATAGGATCGCATGCGCACGAATAGATATATTCATCGTATAACAATGGAAGTGGACTGTGCCGCTATTAACGTCTAATGCTCCGAAAGGAATAGGTCAGGCTTTCCAAAAATGGCCGATCCACCGCTTTGTGCTCACTATTTACGACATCAATCCTGCTAAGACAACTTTTATTCGATCACCCAGCATCATGGAGGTGTGAATAACAACTCAGGACGAACTAATCGAAGTCAGCGCTCATCCAAAATCGACTTCCAGCCCTCATAAACCCCGTTCACTACATTGATTTTGCCCTGCGCTGCCCCATTTGATAGTTTCAACGTGGTTTTCGACCGAGAATGTCCGCCAAGGCTTCCAGTTGAGGGCATCACCAACATACAATCAACATAGCGAACTATGAAACTGAGGAAACAACTCCAGCCTAACAGCAACACAGAGCGCATCAAAGAAGTCGAAGAACGAGTTTCCGCGATCCTTACGGGCATCAATGCGAAGCAAGACGTAGAGGTGCTTATCAGGAACTTCAACGAGTTTACTGGTCGTACTTACGATCTGGAATACTTCCAATTTTTTGACGAAACGGAGGTGCTTGAAGAGTTTGCGAGAGTCGCGGCTAACCCTAAAGCGAAAAAAATAAAGGACATTTCAAAGAAAGAGCTCATTGAGATCGTATCTCGGGTGCTGGATGGTGATCCAGATATTATTTTCTTTCAAGAATTATTTGAGGCCAACGTCCCTCATCGCAGAGCAAGCGATTTAATCTTTCTTCCAGAGGAATTAGGTTTTGAGACCGCTCTGACCCCCGAGCAGATCGTGGAAGAGGCACTCAATCCTCAAATGGAGAACAAGGTACCAGCTGCGAGCATTTGAACTAACCAGAACTCGTTTACTATAGAAAATAGGCTCCTAGGAGCCTATTTTTGTTTCAAGCTAATGATCACTTAAAAGCGGGAATACCAGTAATATCCGCACCTAGAATCAATAAATGAATATCGTGGGTACCCTCATAAGTAACCACCGATTCCAAGTTCATCATGTGGCGCATCATTGGGTACTCAGATGTAATGCCCATGCCACCATGGATCTGGCGAGCTTCCCGAGCAATGTCCAAAGCCACGGCCACATTGTTCCTTTTTGCTAGAGAAATCTGTGCTGTTGTCGCTTTTCCTTCCTCCATCAGTTTTCCCAGTCGCCAATTGAGCAATTGGGCCTTAGTGATTTCCGAGAGCATTTCGGCCAACTTCTTTTGCATAAGTTGGAAAGCCGCAAGGGGCTTATCAAACTGAATTCTCTCAAGCGCGTACCGACGGGCGGAGTCGTAGCAATCCATCGCCGCGCCAATGGCTCCCCATGCGATGCCATATCTTGCGCTATCCAGACATTTCATCGGTGCGCCCAGACCGGATTTGCCAGGCAGCAGGTTTTCTTTGGGGACCTTGACGTCATTAAAGACCAATTCACCCGTCGCTGAGGCCCTCAGTGACCATTTGCCATGGGTCTCGGGTGTGGAGAAGCCATCCATTCCGCGCTCCACTATGAGCCCATGGATCCTTCCCTCCTCATTCTTCGCCCAAACCACGGCAATATCTGCCTTTGGTGCATTAGAAATCCACATCTTGGCCCCGTTCAAAAGATAATGGTCGCCCATATCTTTGAAATGCGTCTCCATACCGCTAGGATTACTCCCATGATTGGGCTCAGTGAGTCCAAAGCATCCCAACATCTCTCCACTCCCCAACTTGGGTAGATATTTCATGCGTTGCTCCTCTGAACCAAAAGCGTAGATAGGGTACATAACCAGCGACCCTTGCACACTTGCCGTGGACCGCATACCACTGTCTCCCCTTTCGATCTCCTGCATGATCAGGCCATAGGAGATGTAGTCCATACCACCGCCGCCGTAAGCCTCCGGCAAAGCAGGTCCAAACGCACCGATCTCTCCAAACTTCCTGACAATAGCCTCCGGGAAGTGATTGTTTTCTGCCCAGGCCTCGATATATGGTGTTATTTCCTTCTTTACGAACTGCCGCAATGCTGTCCGTACCAGCTTGTGCTCTTCGGACAACAAGTCATCTATGTCATAGAAGTCGGGCGACTCAAAATGGTCTTGAAAATTCCGCTTCTCAAACGATTCACGCGCTTGCTCTTTCTGCTCAGGGGCTAATGTTTGCTGTGACATCTATGTGCTTTGTATTTAGGGTATAATCCCTCAAATTTACATCTTTTAGGGTGTACATGAATAATCGCGTATTCAACGAAAAGGTTATAGGCCAGCTCCAACAGTTAGAAAGGAAGTATGATGCGATGGGTCAGGATCTCTCCTCCTATCTTGAGGGATTACTACACGCAGACTACCTGACCTATTGGGACTATGTGCACTTGGACACATTGCTGAGCCTACAAACGCCGAAAACACATTTCCCTGACGAGAAGGTCTTCATCATCTACCATCAAATCACGGAACTGTACTTCAACTTGATCATCCACGAACAAGAACAACTGATCTATGAAGATGAGCCCTTACCGGACCAGTTCCTCAAACGCATAACACGGATCAATCGCTATTTTGACCACCTGATAGACTCCTTCGATGTCATGGTCAATGGCATGGATCCGGACCAGTTTCTGCGGTTTAGAATGTCCCTCTTGCCTTCCAGTGGCTTCCAGTCTGCACAGTATCGCAAAATCGAGATCAACGCCACCAATTTCATTAATCTTGTGCCTCAGCACCTCCGCGGATCAGTAGACACTGAGTCCATCTCAGAACTATACGACCTGTTATATTGGAAGCAAGGAGCGACAGAACTAGCGACCGGAAAAAAAACTCTGACGCTCAGGCAATTTGAAGCGAAGTACTCCTCCGAGTTTATCAGGCAAGGTGAGGAACTAAAAGACAAAAACATACTGGTGCAGTACGCCAAGCATCATGAGGGCAATGAGTCCCTCCGAGAGGCGCTTAGAGGATTTGACCATCGCGCCAACGTCCTCTGGCCTCTGGCCCACTACCGCTCTACCGTTCGGTACTTACAGAAAGATCCCAAAGAAATCCAGGCAACTGGAGGGACCAACTGGCAGAAATACCTGCCTCCAAAAAACCAGGGCATTCGATTTTATCCCGACCTCTGGTCTGGGGAAGAAATCGAAGACTGGGGTAAAAATACAAATCGCGAGCTTTCGTAGGACGCACACCCCAAATGGCCCGCTATCTCAAATATGTACTTCTTGCAGTTTTCGGCTTGATCACCCTGCAACTCGTTGGTCAGACATTCCAGACCACCAAGTACTATGATGACGAGAAGCAAGAGGTCCAGGAGATTATCGAATTCCGGTCTTATGACAGCATCCCCAACGGAAGCTACAAGTCATTTTATCAAAATGGGAATCTGAAAATTGAAGGTAACTACCGAAATGGTGTCCCGGAGGGCTTGTGGAGGTATTACTTTGAATCTGGTCGCAAAAGAACCGAGGGCTACTACAGAGAGGCGATTCAGCAAGGCAAATGGCGCTACTATTTCGAGTCCGGGCAGCTGAAAGCAACTGGTCCACTGGACAATGGTAAGAAAACCGGCTACTGGACCAACTACTACGAAAATGGCAACGAGAAGAGCTCTGGAAGCTACTTCAAAGACCTCAAGGAAGGGATTTGGAACTATTTCTTCGAAGATGGAAGCTCCAAGGCCCAGGCCTACTACGAAGCGGGCAATGGATCGTACAAACAGTATTACCCATCGGGATCGATAAAGATGCAAGGATATAATGCCCAAGGGGTGAGCGAGGGTACCTGGGAATATTATTTCGAGACCGGTGAGTTACAAGCCATTGGCGGCTTCCAAAAGGGTCTTCGGCACGGACAGTGGGAATTTTACCACAGAAACGGTAACGTCTCTGCCAGTGGGAAATATGAGAATGGGAAAAAAACTGGCCTCTGGACCTACTATCACGAAAATGGCCAGAAAAGCAGTGAAGGTGACCATGTCGAAGGAGCAAGAGATGGAGAGTGGAACCTCTACTACGAGAGTGGTGAAGTCAAAGCCATCGGCAGCTATGACCAGGGGGACGGCATTTACACAGAGTACTATCCTAGTGGCACACAAAAGGCAAAGGGCGAGATCAAAGACGGCAAGCGACACAGTACCTGGATCTTCTTCAATGAAGACGGGGTAATGGACGGCGAGGCACAATTTAGATCAGGCAAAGGAGAGTATACCGGATACTACCCAGATCAGTCGGTCAAAATGAGAGGTACCCTCGAAGACGAAAAGCGAGTAGGCGAATGGAAGTTGTACAATCCCGATGGTTCTCTTGCGGGCGTCTATCGGCCCATTTACGAGGAGGAAAAACCATTCTATAAGATCGCCGAGATCCCACCCGCCGACGAGTTAAGGGGTCGTGGTCCATCCGAAAAACCAGAGTACATTTTTAAAAAGCAGTCGATTCGATATTTCAGAAAGAAGGTCAACGAATATGCAGGATGGATTCTTGCTGGAAATCCGGCCTGGCTTGCCCTAGACCAGTTCCTAGTGTCTGGCGAGTACTATTTTCAGGAACGGGCTGGGTACGAACTGCAACTGATTTATCATCGGGATCCCTTTTTCAAGCTATCGAGCAATGCCTCGCTCAATGAGGTCATATCCACCGGTGTAGGTGTCTTCTTCCGTCAAAAGTTCTATCATCCAGAGGGTAAATTGGGGATGTTTTACTTCGGTCATCAGGTCAACCTGACCTTCCTCAATCACAATGCAGAGGTCCAGGATATGACGGTCTTACCCTTCCAAAGAACAGAAATCCAAAGCAATGAGGTACTTGGCGCCTACGGCCTTTTTGTAGGTATCAGGTGGATGCGAAACGGCCAGAGTCCAGGCTTCACCATTGACACATATGTCGGAGCAGATGTCGGATTTCGAAATTGGGAAAGGCGATACGATGAAACTAATCAGGACTTCAATGACGTTTTCCAGTCGTTCGATCAAGGAGGTCTATACGTTCCAATCCGGTTTGGTATCAACTTAGGCTGGACGATTCGACGTAAGTCCAAAACGAGTAGTAATAAATGAAAAGAACCCTGATCGTGGGAGCAAGTCCCAATCCCGACCGATACGCCTATCTGGCGGCTCATCGCCTCGTGGAAAGAGGTCACGACATCCTTCCCATAGGTATCAAAAGGGGCGAGGTAGCTGGTGAGCAGATCATTGACTTACGAAAGAGACCTGATTTACAAGATATCGATACCATCACGCTATACATTAATCCTTCCCACCAAAAAGAGTGGCAAGACTATCTTTTGTCTCTTCACCCCAAACGTATCATTTTCAACCCTGGCACGGAGAATCCTACGCTCATCGGTGCAGCAAATGAACTTGGTATCGAAACTGAAATTGCCTGCACCCTTGTCATGCTCAGTGCTGGAACTTATTGATCGACAGACGGACCTTAAGCCGCAGCGCATATGCAACGAGTGACTCGTTCCTCAGCCCCATGATAAGAACACCCAGGTGATTGCGGACCATCTCTTTGCAATATTGGACACTTCTAAGTTGCGGAAGTAGGTCAATATGTGGATAAAATGACCGCTAAGATTGTGGATAATAAACGCGGAAAGTGCTGAGCGCCAAAAAAATACGGACGTGAATGTCTTTTCTTCAAGCAATTCGCAGGATATGGCACCAAACTGGACTATAAATAGTTATACTCTCTCTGGATTTTGTTACTTTTGTGTGTTTGGAAAAAAGAAATATGGAAGACAATACCCCATTGAAGAAAGGCGATTATTCCGCCAGCAACATACAGGTATTAGAGGGACTTGAGGCGGTAAGAAAGCGACCAGCAATGTACATCGGTGACGTAGGCGTGAAAGGCCTTCACCATCTCATCTGGGAGGTCGTCGACAACTCTGTCGATGAGGCGCTTGCAGGATACTGCGACCTGATTAAGGTCGAGATTAACGAAGACAATTCTATTACGGTTTCAGATAACGGGCGCGGCATTCCGACAGAGATGCACCCTAAAGAGAAGAAATCGGCACTAGAGGTCGTCATGACCGTCTTACACGCTGGAGGTAAGTTCGACAAGGATACTTACAAGGTGTCAGGAGGCCTGCACGGAGTCGGAGTTTCCTGTGTCAACGCCTTGTCTACGCAACTGACGGCCACGGTGTACCGCAATAACAAGGTGCACAAGCAGGTTTATGAGCGGGGTGTGCCCAAGTCAGCGGTCGAAGTCGTCGGAGACACTGATATAACCGGAACGACGGTACACTTCAAGCCGGACAATGAGATATTCAACGAGACAGTTTATAACTACTCTACGGTTGCTTCACGATTGCGGGAACTGGCTTTCCTCAATTCGGGTATACGCATACAACTGGTAGATCATAGAGAAAAGGACAATGGTGGCGATAAGGGTGAGGAGTTCTATTCTGAAGGCGGCCTGAGAGAATTTGTCGAATATCTTGATGCTACCCGAGAGAAGCTCATCCCTTCTCCCATTTTCATCGAGAGTGACAAGTCCGCCACGCCGGTGCAGGTGGCCATGAGCTACAACACTTCATTTGCTGAGAACGTCGTCTCCTACGTCAATAATATCAATACGATCGAAGGAGGTACCCACGTCGCCGGATTTAGAAGAGCGCTCACCCGGACTCTAAAGTCTTACGCAGATCGATCAGGTCTGCTGGAAAAGGTGAAAGTTGAGATCAGCGGGGATGATTTTCGCGAAGGTCTGACCGCAGTCATCTCTGTGAAGGTCGCTGAGCCTCAATTTGAAGGACAGACTAAAACAAAACTCGGCAACTCCGAGGTCAGTGGAGCGGTAGATTCGAGTGTCAGTGAAATCCTCAACAACTATCTCGAGGAAAACCCGAAAGAGGCCAAGCAAATTGTATCGAAAGTGATCCTCGCAGCGCAAGCGCGTCATGCTGCGCGCAAGGCGAGAGAGATGGTGCAGAGAAAAAATGTTCTCTCTGGCACAGGTCTGCCCGGTAAGCTTGCCGATTGCTCTGAAAAGGACCCCGCACTATGCGAGATCTATCTCGTCGAGGGGGACTCCGCCGGCGGTAGCGCAAAGCAAGGCCGTGATCGAAAGTTTCAGGCGATATTACCCCTCAGGGGAAAAATACTGAATGTCGAAAAGGCCCAAGAGCACAAGATCTACGACAATGAGGAGATCAAAAATATGATCACAGCTTTGGGTGTGTCCTTCGGCACAGAAGAAGACGAAAAAGCGCTCAATACTGCAAAGCTCAGATATCACAAGATCATCATCATGACGGATGCTGATGTAGATGGTAGCCACATCCGAACGTTGATTTTGACTTTCTTCTTCCGATACATGCGAGAGCTCGTGGAACGCGGCTATGTCTATATCGCACTTCCTCCGCTCTACCTGGTCAAGAAAGGCAAACAAGAGCGATATGCCTGGAGTGACGATGATCGAGACCGTGTTATCAAGGAAATCGCCGGCGACAAGGAAGACAGCGCCAATGTGCAGCGCTACAAAGGTTTGGGTGAAATGAACCCCGAACAGTTGTGGCAAACAACGATGAATCCCGAGAACCGAAGCCTGAAGCAGGTGACAATTGACTCGGCGGCAGAAGCCGATCATCTCTTCTCTATGCTGATGGGCGACGAAGTAGCACCGCGCAGAGAATTCATCGAACAGAACGCCAAATATGCCAACGTGGATGTTTAAATTCCTGGTTGGTTTACGCGGCAAGTGTTAAGTTCCACCCGGCATTTGGATTGAAATAAGAAGCCACTACAGGGTGGTGGTTTCCTTGTGCGGAGGGTCCGCTGAGTTTGGTATGCAATCGAACTAAGATCCAGGTCGGAGATAGGACTTGCGCTGCGCAATTGTTTCTCTCATGTCTTTAATACCCAAATCAATGTTTTTAAAACATAAGGTAAGTCTTTTGGCCACCGCCTATTGGTTCTTGAGCTTCTCAGTCGCGACGAGTCAGGGCTATTGGCAGCAGCACGTGGATTACAAGATGGATATCGATTTTGATGTAGCCACCAATCAATTTACCGGATCGCAAAAGTTGACCTACACGAACAACTCCCCGGACACGCTGCACAAAGCTTTCTTCCACCTCTATTTCAATGCTTTCCAACCTGGGAGTATGATGGACGTACGGAGCAGGAACATTGAAGATCCCAATCCAAAAGTTGGTGACCGCATTTTCTACTTGCAAGAAAACGAAATCGGATATCACAACGTCAATAGCCTGACTCAAGATGGCGTAACACCAGACTATCACACGCAAGGCACAATCCTGGAGGTGACCTTGACCCAGCCCATACTTCCTGGCGGCTCGACCGTGTTTGAGATGACCTTTGATAGTCAGGTGCCGATACAAGTAAGAAGAAGTGGTCGGGACAACAAAGAAGGTATTCGTTACTCCATGGCCCAGTGGTTTCCCAAAATAGCCGAGTACGACAAGCAAGGCTGGCACGCACACCCCTACGTGGGACGAGAGTTCTTCGCACCATGGGGCGACTACGATGTGACCCTCTCGATCGATAAGGACTATGTCGTTGCCGCCACGGGTATCCTTCAAAACCCAAACGAAATTGGCCATGGTTACGAGGATGAGGGCGTCAAAGTCCCGAAAGTGAAGGGTGACAAACTTACCTGGCAGTTCAAAGCAGAGAATGTCCATGACTTCCTATGGGCGGCTGACCCAGACTACAAGCACATCATCGCGCAAGTCCCGGATGGCCCTAAGCTTCACTTCTTTTATCAAACGGATACCCTCAAGAAGAATTGGCAGCAACTCCCCGAGCTGACGGTAAAGGCCTTCCAGTTTATCAATGAAAACTTCGGAAAGTACCCCTACCCCAAATACTCCATCATCCAAGGTGGAGATGGAGGCATGGAATACCCGATGGCGACTTTGATCACAGGTCACCGTTCACTTCCAAGCCTGGTCGGAGTTACCGTCCATGAGGCGCTACATAGTTGGTACCAGGGTGTACTCGCGACCAATGAGAGTTACTACGCCTGGATGGACGAAGGCTTTACCTCTTACGCCTCAAGCCTTACCATGGGCCACATCTTCGGTGGAGACAGGCTCGCTCGCAACTACTCAGGCTACTACAGTCTGGCCTACAGTGGCAAAGAGGAACCACTAAGTACACACGCGGACCACTTCATGACCAATACCGCGCCCTTCGAGTATGACCCTAAGCCGTACGCGCTATTGGTCATGAAGTGGTCCGCGTGTGTACTTAGTGGTTCTTCTTTGCCACTGTAGGCCAGACTGTAGTAGCCTGAGTAGTTGCGAGCGAGCCTGTCTCCACCGAAG
>JBCCXG010000073.1:0-14728 GCA_039191945.1 Bacteroidota bacterium | reverse complement strand
TTTACCCATCATCTGCTGGGTCGTGACTTGAGGGGAGAAGTGTTGCCTGGCATACTCCTTGCCAACGGCTACGGTGCTTTCGCGGTCCAGGTCCAGTACTCCCAGGAGTCCTTCAGTGAGCTCCTCCAGATTGTGGGGGTCGACCAATACCGATGCTGGTCCACCGGCCTCTGGCAAAGAGGATCTATTGGATGTGAGAACCGGCACTTCGCTCAATAGTGCCTCCGCCACCGGCAGCCCAAATCCTTCAAACCAGCTGGGATAGACAAAAGCGCTGGCCCCAGCATACAAGTGCTGCAGCTGACGGGTGTCCTCCACACTTTGCAATAAAAATACGCGGTCCGTAAGATCCAGCTTATGGATGAGTCTCAGCATCCGGCGGTAGTATCGCTTGCCTCTTCCCACCATGACCAGCGGTATGGATACGTTGGCTTGGTGATAGGCACGCAGTAAGTTGAGTAGGTTTTTGCGAGGGACAAAAGACCCCACGAAGAGGAGGTAATGGTTGGGTACCCCGAGCTTTTGTCGAGTATGCTCAACATCTTGCGGCAGTACCTCCTGATAGAATATCGGATCACAGGCCTGGTAGATGACCTGTATTTTTTCCGCGGGCGTCGATGGGTAGTAGTGAAGGATATCCGCTTTCGTCTGTTGGCTGATGGCCACTATGGCGTCTGCATTGGCCAAACAATGGCGGAGTTTCATGTCGTAAAAGGCCCGGTCAATTGGTGAATATGTGTTTGGGTATCGCTTGACGATGAGATCGTGGATCGTCACGACGGACTTGATCCTCTGGCTGTGCATACCAGCGGGGATCTGGTGACTCAAGCCATGGTAAACTTCGATCTGATCAGCCAAAAGGTTTTTGACAACACCCCTACTTCGCCAAAGGGGATGGATCGGGCCATTAGGAGAGACCACATGGTAAGGTGGGTTGGCAAAGGGACGTGCAACCGGCAGATGGCTCTTCGCGGGGGTATACAGGTGGTAATCATGTTCGGGGTAGTGAGCCTGCAGGTTGTGCAGCAGCGTACGACTGTAGTTGCCCAGTCCCGTGGTGTTCTTAAACAGTCGTTTGGCGTCGTAGCCGATTTTCAATACCTCTTGCCTTTATTGGTCAATTTTCAAAGGTCAGTATTTTTCTGGAACAAGTGGGTGATCCAAACGGTGCCCTTACTCATACCTGATGGCTTCAATAGGATTGGTCCTGGCAGCGCGACGGATATGGTAATAGAGCCCGACGGCGGTGAAGAGAAGGCAAACAGGTATGGGTGCGAGGAAGTGCCAAAGCTGAAGATGAATATGCACTTCAAAACTCGCTAGCCAACGTTGACTCAGGTAAAGGCCGCAAGGTATGGACCCAAGTACCGCACATATCAGGAGGAGGATAAAATCTCCCGAGAGTAACTTCACCAGATGCCTGACTCCAGCCCCGTGGATTTTCCGCAGGGCGATTTCCTTTTTTCGCCTGGAAGTAGCGAAATGAATCAATCCAAAAATACCGAGCACCGTGATCAGCACAGCAATGGAGCCCAACGAAAGAAGAAACTTCATAAAGACATCTTCCTTGAGGTAGAGTGCCTCTAATCGATCACTAAGCGGCTCTGCTAAGAAATCTACACCTGGAAAGTGTTGGTCCCAAACCGCTCCTATTTCCAACAGGGATTCCTCCACATTGGGTCCGTTGAGGCCGATGAAAAACTTAGAGTTAGTTCGCGCTTTATTGTCGTAGCAGATCATCATGGGCAGTCCTTCTCTGTACGCCTCACCGAGTACAATGTCTTCTACTACACCGATGCAGCGCCACGTCTTCGCTACACCTCGACTTCCGTCGTCGCGCCACTTCAGTGTCAACTCCTGGCCTTGCCATCCGTAGGTGCTGGCTGCCTCCTCATTGATCAAGAATGTCCAGTCATTGTTTCGATCGCGATCAAATCCACGACCCGTCTTGACCTTCGCTCCAATAGAACGGAAAAAGGCTTCTCCGACAAAAAGCGGGGCCATGGCTGTGCGGATCGGCGCACCATCAGGTCCAACCATCATTTGAGAGCCCGCTGCACGGAAGCGATCCAGAGGCTGCTCACTGATCGAGACACCCCTGACGGACGGTATGGCGCCCACTTCCGCCATAAACGAAGGGAATCTTGAGAGTGAATGAGCCGCTCGAGGGGCTGAGACCTGGACGATACTATCTTCTTGAAACCCCACGTCTTTGTTTTTTAAAAAATAAACCTGAGAGAATACGACACAGATTCCGATCAACAAAACCGATGAGACGAAATATTGGAAGATGATGAGCGAGCGCCTACTCAAACCCCCGGTGGCGGATGACCTTTGATAGAGATCTTGTCCCCGGTCTTTGGCCATTTGCACGCCTGGGTAGACCCCGGAGAGGAGCCCAAGGGCCACGGCTCCCGAAACCAACATGACCCCCTGCTGCCAAGAATCCACCCATTGCAACTTCACGCCACTCAAGACCTCCACCTGCGGGGCAAACAGAAAAGCGAGTGCCAGCCCCAAAATGCCCGCACTTCCTGCTAATAGGGCACTCTCGACAAGAAACTGTACCACCAGGCTCAACTTCGATGCGCCCAACGTCTTCTTGATAGCGATCGTATGAAGACGATCTACCGTGCTGGCCGTGCTCAGATTGACATAGTTGATGGCGGCCATGAGGAGCAAAAAAGTCATCAAGACTTGCAAGGCCAGTACATCTGAGCGATTGCCATGTGGGTAGGGTTCCCATTGGTGAGGCGGGTCCAGGTAAATATCCGAAAGCGGTTGAAAGGAGATCTGCGCAGTACCCCCGATTTTTTTGTAGGCAGGAGTCATGTATCGTTCATTGAAGAGGGACACTTGGGAGGAGAGTCTATCGATGGCATCGTCATCGCTCAGCTTAAGGTAGGTGTAGGATTTTCGAAGCCAGTTGTTAAGCCCCTTGGGCCGGAAATAGGTGGGATAAGCAACAAGTGCCTCGAACGGCAGATGAGTAGGCCCATCCAGCGCAGCCAAAACTCCCGTAATCTTCATCTGCATCGGAGGCATGACACTCGAGTAGGATAGAAAAGAATCCACGACATCAATGTGCCCAAACAGCTTCAATGCCAAATCCTCGGAAATGACCATCGTATTGGGCTCCGTGAGCGCGGCATCGGGGTTCCCACGCAAGAATTGGCGCTGAAAGACTCGAAAAAATTGCGCATCGGCCACAAATACATCTTGGGACACCCAACTCACCTTACCCACTTCCAAGTGGCTCTCCAGGCCGATGCGTCTAACCCTGGTGGCTTCTGTCACCTGTGGAAACTCTTCCACCAATGTCGGCCCCACAGGCTGACCCACATCCGAGGAAATTTGCCGCTCACCATTGATTGTAACCGCATTCACCACCCTGTAAATCCGATGAGCGTCTGGATAGCTTCGGTCGTATGTGGTCTCGTGATGTACCACCCGTCCCACCAGGAAGGCGGCTGCCACACTCACCGCAAGGCCCACCACATTGAGGAGTGCGTAGATCTTGTTCTTTTGAAAAGTTCGAAGAGCGACCTTGTAGTAGAGCGATAGAGGGATAGAAGATAGACTTACAGACATCCAGCGAAACCTCCGCCTCTTTCTCCCCTCCACATAAGCCCGAGCAAGCAACTGGGGATTGATCGACAAATCTTGTCGAGCCAGCTCGAATGCTTCCTCCTCTCCGTTACCCTGATCGACATAGTCCTCCATGCGATTGATCAGGTGGTCCTCTAACTCTTCGATGTCGCCTGGCTCCAAGCCCGCTCGCCAGAGCTCGTTGCGCCAATTTTCTAGGCCCTTCATTGCTTCCAGTATTTTACCCTAGCTCCAGCTGTACATTTCCACTCCACAGTCGACTGAGCAGTTGGTGCACGTTGATCCATTGGGCTTTGGTCTCTTCTCGCGCCTGTTTCCCTTTTTCGGTGATCTTGTAGTACTTCCTCTTCCGGCCACTCTCTAGGATGACCCACTCGGATTCGATTAATCTATCGCTCTCCATCCGCTTCAGGACCGGATACAACATTGCTTCGGACCATTCCAATTGACCATCGGAAAGCTGCTTGATGTTCTTAATGATCTGATAACCGTAGCTCTTATGATGCGAGAGTATCGAAAGTACCAGTGGCTTAGTTGATGCTGCAATGAGATGCTTATTGGTCATAATACCTAATATTGTTAGGTAAATATAGATACCTAATAGCATTAGGCAAAATACGACTATCCCTCATTTTACGATTGGCACCAGTCTCGATGAAAACAGAGGGTGCGCACCTCCTGCCCAATGCTGAAGAACCGTGATCCATCCCAGAACCTTTTGTGCCTGAAAAGCATGTATCTTTGCGGCCCTATGAAGGAGTACGGGTTGATTGAGCTGGACAACGGGATCCGATTGGTACACCGGGAAATCAAGAGCACCAAGATTGCACATGTGGGGATCATGCTGGACATCGGAAGCCGTGATGAACAGCCGGGTGAAGAGGGGATCGCCCACTTTTGGGAGCACATGGCTTTCAAAGGCACCACCCATCGCAACTCTTTCCACATCCTGAATCGACTCGAAGCCGTAGGTGGAGAACTCAATGCATACACGACAAAAGAGAAGATTTGCTTCTACGCCTCTGTCCTACAAGAGCATCTCGATCGAGCGATAGAATTGTTGGTGGACATCACCTTTCACAGTACCTTCCCCAAGCATCAAATCGAGCGGGAAAAGATGGTGATCCTGGAGGAGATGGCCATGTACAGAGACACCCCAGAAGATGCTATCCAGGACGACTTTGATGAGATCGTATTTCGCGGCCATCCGCTTGGCACCAACATCCTGGGTACGGAGCAGAGTGTACCTAATATCACGCAGGAGCACTTCTTCCGCTTCATTGAGCGCAACCTCAATACGCACAAAATCGTGGTGTCGGCGGTCGGTAACTTTGACCAAAAGAAGTTTGAGCGGGTCGCACGAAAGTACTTGGAGGAAATCCCAGCACAGCATCATACCCAGGACCGACTCCACTTCCAAAGGAACGATACACAGAAGCTGCAGGTGATCAAGCCCATCTCCCAGGTGCATGTCGCCCTGGGGAGCCACGCCTACCCGATTGGCGATGATCGACGGATACCCCTCTTCCTACTGACCAATATCCTCGGCGGTCCATACATGAACTCAAAGCTCAACCTGGCACTGCGCGAGAAAAATGGGCTCGTCTACGGGGTTGAAGCCAACTACAGTGCCTACAAGGACACGGGGTTGTTTTCCATCTTCTTTGCCACCGATCCCCGAAACCTCAAGAAAAGCTTGCGGCTAGTCCTAAAGGAGATCAAGGGACTTTGTGACCTAGAAATGAGCCCAACGGCTCTACGCAAGGCCAAACAGCAGATCAAGGGCCACCTGGCCATGTCCGAGGAAAACAACAACGCGATGATGCTCATGATGGCCAAGAGCCTACTGGATCTGGGTCGCGTACCCTCACTGACCGCGGTCTTTGACCGGATCGATGCGCTGGAGGCGGGCGAGTTGCGAATGATCGCCGGTGAAATCTTGGGGCATGAGCTGGATTCGCTGATCTACGAGCCCGGGGACTGACAGGTTAGAGATTCCGTGAAAGCGTTTGGGGCACTAGGCCAGCAAGCCTTCCCTCCCTTTGCTCGAAGGGGCACCTTTTCCAACTAGGCCGGATCGGATGTGGCAGCCGCGGGGGGTGCCGCAGGACCGAGTGCCAACCTGAGTCGAGCGTTGTATTGAGATCGCTTGGCAGGAGGTCCCGGCACTGCGGCCGGGAGCGGGGAGCAGGCTACAACGGAGAGCCGGGATATCCTCAGAGGCGAAGGCATGCACTTTCCCTCCAAAAACAAAATTTTGGAAACTGCGCACCGAGTATTACGTTTGTAGTCTCAAATCGACAATCGATTTATAAAGAAGCGCTGAGAGACAGGCTCACAGACGCGCTAGCAACCCCCACCCATAAAAGGGAAGGTGCTAAGTCCTGATAGATAAATTGTAGTGACTGTAATCATTCTGACTGTAATATTATCCTCCGTCGCTGACACCGTGACGGTACGCCAGCTTCCCATATTTTTGGTGAAAGTGGCTGGAATATGCGGTTGTGATCTATCGGAGGACTGTGGAATAGGCGAATCATACATGACCCATTTATAAATTTTAAAAACGCCAGATACAATGTCAGATTTACATTTTGAAACACTGCAACTCCACGCCGGACAAGAAGTAGACGAAAGCAGTCGATCTCGTGCGGTACCGATCTACCAAACGACATCCTTCACCTTTAAGGACTCCGAGCACGGAGCTAATCTCTTCGCACTGAAGGAGTTTGGTAATATTTATACAAGAATCATGAACCCCACGACGGACGTCTTCGAAAAGAGGATCGCCGCCCTAGAGGGAGGTGTCATGGCCGTAGCGACCGCTTCAGGTCAGTCGGCACAGTTCCTCGCGATCAATACGATCATGACCAGTGGGGACAACTTCGTATCTACCCCCTACCTGTATGGTGGTAGCTATAACCAGTTCAAAGTCTCTTTCAAGCGGCTGGGCATCGACGTACGATTTGCGGATAGCGACAAGGCGGAAGACCTGGCGCAGCACATCGACGAAAACACGAAGGCGATCTATGTCGAGACCATCGGCAACCCGGAATTCAACGTGCCTGATTTTGAGGCGGTGGCAAAATTGGCGGACAGCCACGGGATCCCATTGATCGTGGACAATACCTTCGGCGCCGCGGGCTACCTCTGCCGACCGATCGAGCACGGAGCAAGTATCGTAACGGCCTCAGCAACGAAGTGGATCGGCGGACACGGTAACTCTATAGGAGGCGTGATCGTGGATAGCGGTAAGTTCAATTGGGCCAATGGTAAGTTTCCTGAGTTCACGTCGCCGTCAGAGGGCTATCACGGACTTAACTTCTGGGATGTCTTTGGCGAAGGTAATCCGCTCGGGCTGCCCAATGTCGCCTTTGCTATCCGGACCCGTGTGGAAGGATTGAGAGACTTTGGTCCCGCCCTGAGTCCGTTTAACTCCTTCTTGTTGCTGCAGGGACTGGAAACGTTGGCCCTTCGTGTGCAACGAACAGTCGACAATGCGCTGACCCTGGCCCAGTGGTTTGAGCAACATCCACAGGTCGAATCGGTGAACTATCCTGGTTTGGAGAGCAGCGAATACCACGGTCTCGGCAAAAAGTACCTAAATCACGGATTTGGTGGGGTGTTTTCATTAGAATTGAAGGGGGATAAGGAGCAGACGACACAATTTGTAGATTCGCTACAGCTGGTGAGTCACCTCGCGAACGTGGGGGACGCCAAGACGCTGATCATCCAGCCGTCGGCGACGACGCATCAGCAGCTGACTGAGCAAGAGCAATTGTCGTCGGGTGTCAAACCCAATATGTTGCGTATCTCTGTAGGTATCGAGCACGTAGACGACCTCAAGGCCGATTTTCAACAAGCCTTTGAAAAAGTAAATGCAAACACTCCTGTCACAGTCTAAGACGACAAGCGACCTAACGGTCGACGAGCCATTTTTACTTGAGGGGGGAGGAATCCTCCCTCAAGTAACTATCAACTATACCGTCGCTGGCGAAATGAACAGCGACAAATCCAAAGTGGTGTGGGTATTCCATGCCTTGACCGCCAATAGTGACCCCTTCGACTGGTGGCCGGAGCTGTTTGGTGATGAGAAGCTCTTCGAGCCTTCCAAATATTTCATTATCTGCGCCAATATGCTGGGATCGTGCTACGGCACGACGGGACCAGAAGACTATAAGTTTCCCCTCGTCACGATCGCGGACATGGTAGCAGCCCATAAGCTCCTTCGCGATCACCTGGGCATCGAAAAGATCCACATCGGCATCGGCGGCTCAATGGGCGGCCAGCAGCTGCTGGAGTGGGCTGTGCAGGAACCCGAACTTTTTGAGAGCATCATCCCAATCGCCACGAATGCGCAGCACTCCCCGTGGGGCATCGCCTTCAATGAGGCACAGCGCATGGCACTCAACAACAAAGACCAGGAAAAAGGCCTGGAGGCCGCGAGAGCCATTGCGATGCTTTCGTACCGACATTACAATACCTACCAGCAAACGCAAAAAGACGAAGTCGGGCGATGGGACAACTTCAGCGCCTCGTCGTATCAGCAGTACCAGGGATTTAAGCTGCGCAAGCGATTTACGGCAGAGAGCTACTACTACCTCTCCAAGGCCATGGACAGCCACAACCTGGCCCGACACTTTGCCTCGCACGAAGAGGCGCTTTCGCAGGTGCTATCGCGCGCCTTGGTGGTGAGCGTCGAGAGTGACGTGCTGTTTCCCGTCGAGGAGCAAGCCTTCATCGCGCAATACATGCCGGAAGCACAGCATGAAATCATCGACAGCATCTACGGCCACGACGGCTTCCTGGTTGAAATGAACGCGCTCCAGCAATTGATCGTCGATTTTATCTAGCAAGCCTTCATGAAGAAAATTGGATTGTTTGGGTTTGGGTGCGTAGCCCGTGGATTTTATGAAGGCCTGCAGGCCACCAAATCCGACGAAGTAAGCATCAAGAAGATCTGTATCCAGGATCCGTCCAAAGAGCGAGGCCTGCCTGCGCACCTCTACACGACGGAGGCGGACGATATTTTGCTAGACCCGGAGATCGACTTGGTCATCGAACTGATCGATCAGGCCGAGCCTGCATTGGATATCGTCAGCACAAGCCTGCGTCGCGGCGTACCCACGATCTCTGCCAACAAAAAGATGATCGCCGAAAACCTCGAAGCGCTGCTGCAGATCATGGAAGAAACACAGACACCTTTCAGGTACGAGGGGGCGGTCGGTGGGTCCATTCCGATCCTCGAGAGTCTCGAAAACTACTACAGTAACCAGCCGATCCATCAGATCCGCGCCATCCTCAACGGATCGACCAACTACATCTTGACAAAGATGAAGTTTGAGGGGATCTCCTTCGATATGGCGCTGAAGCAGGCGCAGGAACTCGGCTTTGCAGAAACCGATCCCTCGCTCGATGTAGAGGGGCACGACGCCATGTTTAAGACGATCATCCTTGCCCATCAGGCCTTTGGTCAGGTGCTGACACCGGCCGACGTGGACGTACAGGGGATCGACCAGTTGTCACCCTACCTCTTGCAGCAGGGACGGAAGGAGTACTCCAAAGTCAAGCTTATTGCTACCCTGAGAATGGAAGGTCAGACGTTGTTGGCCAAGGTGGAACCCCAAGTGTTGGAACACTCCGACTTGCTCTATCCCATTGACAATGAGTACAACGCAATGGAGATCGACGGGGCCTTCTCCGGCAAACAGTTGTTGGTGGGAAAGGGTGCGGGCTGTCTGCCGACGGGATCCGCGGTATTGAGCGATATGAATATCATCCTGCAGGGGATGGAGGCAGGAGTGAGGGTGGAATGACCGTATTTGTGCTTTAGGGACTCCTGAAGTACTTGGGAATATCCTTCAAATTTCCTCCCCACCATGGGCTTATGCCCAGGTATGTTCTTCTCAAAATGGTAACAAGGGTTCCAAGCAGCAAGACTATAATACCATAACCCCGTACCTCATTGATCATCAGAAAGTACCCCACGACCATCAATAAGATGAGAGAAAGAATGACGAGGAGTCTGTTCATGGGGCACTGATTGTATGCTACTACCTGTCAACGCAAAGACCATCTATTAGTTGAGTCTCAAGCGATGGCTCAGTCATCAAAGCATGCAAAATAACCGCTACGGGTGATGACCATAGAACATCTTTGCATCAAAAGAAATGACATGTGAAGGTCGATGAATTAATCGCTGATGCTGTGAGAGATCCGATTTCTCAGGCTTTCAAGCCTCACTGGCTCGGCACTACAAATCGCCGGTTTTCAATGCTTTCTTAAGTATTATGATTTAGTTGTGTTAATTCTAACCACATACCCTTGTTAATTGTACTTGCTTCTAGCTTCTAACATAGCATTGATAGACAGACCAATACAGTAGAATCTGTTAATTGTTAAGATTACGATTTGTTAATTCTTAAGATATTAAGTTCCGAAGATCGGGTTATGTGAACGCGCACGGGCGCCAGCCTATCCTTCGGCAAATTCGAACCGAAGTCAAGTCGCACCAACCCAATCCCTCCTCAGCATCACATACCGGTGCTCATCGACAAATTGGCCATTCTTAAAAGCCCCCATTGGACTGATTACCTCCAGTTGATAGCCTACCTTTTGCAAGACGCGGATGGAGGCTTGGTTGTGTGAGAAAACGCCGGCGTAGAGGCGCTCCAGTGGGAATTGCGTAAAGCCAATATCGGTCAAGTCCTTCAGCGCCTGGCTGGCAATGCCCTTCCCCCAATAAGGCTCGCCAAGCCAATAGCCCACTTCCCCAGAATACCGATAAACATCGTGCTGCCGCTCCAGTCCCATGACCCCGGCAAACTCGCCCTGGTACTCAATGGCAAAAGTCTGAGTGGGGTCTTCATCGCCCTTGTTATTGATGAAGGTCTTAGCGTCCCGTTGAGAGTAGGGATGTGGGAAGTAGTCCCGCACATTGTCCCAGATCTTCTTGCTGTTGGCCAGTCGTGCCAGTGGTTCGATGTCCTGCTGATGGAGGGGGCGAAGAGTTACGGTAGGTTGATGTGGCATGGGTACAAAAACAAAAAGGGCTGTCTCCAAAAGCTCGTCATTCAGACCGAAGGGAAGAATCTAAATCTGGCAAAGATCTAGCGATCAATGCCTAAAGATCCTTCGCTGCGCTCTGGATGACGTCTTTTCTTGCTTTTGAGACAGCCCCCTAAAGGTTCCTAAAACTCCTCGAACAATTACAAGTGAATCACCTCATCGTACGCATCCGCGGCTGCCTCCATCACCGCCTCGGACATGGTAGGGTGCGGGTGCACGGACTTGATGATCTCGTGACCTGTCGTCTCGAGCTTTCGGGCGGAAACCGCCTCGGCAATCATTTCCGTCACGTTGGCACCGATCATGTGGCAACCCAGCCACTCACCATATTTGGCATCGAAGATTACCTTCACAAAACCGTCAGGAGCACCGGCAGCCTTCGCCTTACCAGAAGCGGTGAACGGAAACTTACCCACCTTGATATCATATCCGGCCTCTTTTGCCGCCTTCTCGGTATATCCGACAGAGGCGATTTCAGGAGAGCAGTAGGTACAGCCTGGCACGTTGTTGTAGTCCAACGGCTGAGGACTGTGCCCGGCCATTTTCTCTACGCAGATGATCCCCTCCGCTGAGGCCACGTGCGCCAAGGCAGGCCCGTGGACAATGTCGCCAATCGCATACACGCCGTCGACGTTGGTCTTGTAGTAATCGTCTACCAGTACTTTTCCTCTTTCGGTCTTGACACCGGTCTCCTCCAGCCCGAGGTTCTCCAGGTTGGTGGCCACACCTACGGCAGACAGTACAATGTCGCAATCAATGTGCTCCTCGCCTTTTTTCGTCTTGACGGTCACCTTACAGCCTTTGCCTTTCGTATCTACAGCGGTCACCTCAGAGTCGGTCATGATTTTGATGCCGTTCTTCTTGAAGTTTCGCGCAAGTGCCTTGCTAATTTCCTCGTCCTCCACGGGCACGATATTGGGCATGAACTCCACAATGGTGACGTCCGTGCCGATGGACTTGTAGAAGTAGGCAAATTCCACACCAATGGCGCCTGAGCCTACAACCACCATCTTTTTGGGCTGCTTGTCCAATACCATGGCCTTTCGGTAACCGATGATCTTTTCGTTGTCGATCGGAAGGCTGGGTAGCTCTCTGGACCGCGCTCCAGTGGCGAGAATGATATTCTTCGGCTTGTATTCTGTCTTCTTTCCGGCCTCATCGGTGACCTCTACGATTTTACCTCGCTTGATCTTGCCGTGACCCGCCAAGTGATCGATGCTGTTCTTTTTGAAAAGGAATTGGATGCCTTTACTCATGCTCCCAGCCACGTCCCGACTTCTTTTCACCATACCATCAAAGTCAACCTTGGCATTTTGCACCTTCACGCCGTAGTCCTCAGCATGGGTGATGTATTCGAATACCTGAGCGCTCTTCAATAGTGCTTTCGTCGGGATACAACCCCAGTTGAGGCAAACGCCGCCTAGCTCTGCCTTTTCTACCACACCTACCTTCATGCCAAGCTGGGAGGCCCTGATGGCGGCAACATAGCCGCCTGGTCCGCTTCCGATCACGATAAGATCATACTGTGAAGCCATATCTTCAATTGGTTTTTTTATTAGCTAATATCTTCGGGGTCACAAAATCCCCGCGCAAATTTAGTGGAAGTTTGCTACCTACAACCCTGGTAAGAACCAGTGAGATTGCAAATGATTTCCGGACTAGAACACCTGGCGTACAAGGATGGTTTCGTGGATAACTTTTTGATCAAGACCTGACTTTTCCACACGCCGCAGTCAACCGCGTTTTCCTCCCTAAATTTGTTTTTATGGAATTCTTCCCACCGGAGCTCTCTGCCTATGTGGAGCATCACTCCAGTCCAGAATCCGACCTCCTTCGGCGGATTCACAGGGAAACTCACCTCCACGTATTGAAGCCCAGAATGGTCAGTGGCCATTTGCAGGGTCGATTCTTGTCGATGATCTCTCATATGATGCGTCCCCGGCGCATTCTCGAGATTGGTACTTTCACCGGGTACTCCGCCCTTTGTCTTGCGGAGGGATTGCAGCCCGACGGGCGACTGGTCACCATCGATATCAATGAGGAACTTACAAGCCGGGTTCGCAGCTACTTTGACGACTCGCCTTATGGGCATCAGATCGAAATGAAAATTGGCAACGCTTTGGACATCCTGCCCAATTTGGAAGAGACCTGGGACCTGGCCTTCATCGATGCTGACAAGGTCAACTATCATCGGTATTACGACCTGCTGATCGACAAAATGAGACCTGGTGGTGTGCTGCTGGCGGACAATGTCCTGTGGAGCGGCAAAGTCACTCAAAACAATAAAACGGATGAGGACACCGTTGCGATCAGAGACTTCAATCAGAAAATACAGGAAGACCCAAAAGTAGAAAATGTGCTGGCCCCTATACGGGATGGACTTATGATGATTCGAAAATGTTGAGACCCTACTTATACCTCCTTGCGATTTGCTTTGCAGTGCATTGGGCCACCGCCCAATCCAAGGTACCCCAGGTGCCTTCCAAAATGGAACTGGCGGACATGAAGCTCACTATTACCACCGGGGGTCAGGCAGACATCCAACGCGACGTGAACATGCTTCGCGCCAGTGATCGCTACTTCAAGGTGAAGCTGGATCGCGTCGCCTTGTATATGCCCATCATCGAGAGGATCTTCAAGGAGGAAGGCATTCCTGATGATTTCAAGTACCTGGTGATACAGGAGAGCGCCTTGATCTCAGATGCGGTCTCTGCCTCCAACGCTGTCGGTTTCTGGCAATTCAAAGATTTTACGGCGAAAGAGGTGGGCATGCGCGTCGATAAGAAGGTAGACGAGCGCAAAAACATCGTCTCTTCTACACAAGGTGCTGCAAAGTACTTTTGGAGCCACCAGAATCAACTGGGCAACTGGGGCCTCACGGTCTTAGCGCACATGACCGGTGCGGAGGGCATCAAAAAATACATCAAGAAGGGCGATCATGGATCCAAGAAGATGACCATCGACAAGAAGTCGCACTGGTACCTCAAGCGGTTCCTGGCGCATAAAATCGCTTTCCAGGACCATCTGGATCACCAGCATTCGGAAGGTCTCAGCCTCTTAGAGTACACCAAAGGAGGTGGTAAGACGCTCAATAAAGTGAGCAAGGACTTCGACGTGACGCTATCGGACCTCAAAGCGTACAATAAGTGGCTCTTACAGGACCAGATCCCCACCGACAAACGGTACACCGTGACGATCCCCGTTGCGGAAGGTTTCAAACCCAAAAAGGATGTCCTTGCGGACCAGGGGGTGCCGGCTGCGACCGACGTTCGAACTGAACCTGAAAAAAGAGGGCTATTGGATGGTGTGACTTTGAGGTCTCCCTTCGCGACGGACGAGGCGCAAATCAAGGTGAACGGCGTACCTGCCATTGTAGCCAAGGAAGGTGAGACTTTCAACGACCTGGTGGTCAGATCCGGGCTCACTATGACCAAGTTTCTCAAAATCAATGACCTCGAAAAGGAACGCATCGTGCTCCCGGGTGATATCTATTTTGTGAAAAAGAAGAAGGCCAAATCCGTGATCGGATTCCATGTCGTCAATCCGGGTGACAGCTTCTGGCAGCTGTCCCAGCAGTACGGGATCCGAATGAGCAAGCTCGCATCGAACAATCGCATGTCCCTGATCGATGAGTTGAAGCCCGGGCGTGTCCTCTGGATGGGTAAGAAAAGGCCCAACAATGTCGACGTAGAATACCGAGAAGTACCTCAACCCAAAGAACCCAAACCGGCACCTACTATCGCTCGGCAATCTGAAGCGAAAGGAGCTTCAGAGCAGCCATCGACATCGAAGACCCCGTCGATGCAGCCTGTCCCGCAGCAAACAACTGTCATTAAGACCCCCGTCGCTGCTGCCCCAATCCTATCACCACCCCCCTCTCAAAATGAAAAGGGCTCAGACGCCCATGTAGTGCAAGCCGGAGAGACACTATGGCGAATCTCTAAACTATACGAGGTAGACGTAGCCTCCCTAAGGGAGTGGAACGGTCTCCAAAAAAATGACCCGATCAAGCCGGGTCAAAAGCTGGTACTGAAGAAGGGTACTACTACAG
>JBCCXG010000072.1:0-14917 GCA_039191945.1 Bacteroidota bacterium | reverse complement strand
CTCGAATAGATCGGTCACCAAGTTCTGCAAACTGTCAGGCGTTACAGCTCTGAAATAGCCCATCAAATCCTCGGTTGTTGAGTATCGGCCGTTGGTTTCAAAGTAGCGCCAGTCGCGGATCAATCGCTGCAGGGCCACATTCACGCTGTCTTCGCCGATGAAATCTTGAAAGGTAAACATGACATTGGCTCCTTTGCCATAGTGGATGTACTGTTGGTTTTCGACCAGCGCGAGTGGCTGCTCCTTTTTTTGCTCCGTTCGTCGCCCTCTGAGGTACCGGTCCAATTCTTCCCGCAGGAACTCCTTAAGATGTTCCTGGGGGTAATTTTGCTTCATCACCATCAATGCGGAGTATTGGGCCAGCGCCTCGGAGAGTACCTGGCTGCCGCGGACATCTGCAGAGATCACCTGATGGGCCCACCACTGGTGAGCCAGCTCGTGAGCCGTCACGAAGTAGGCTGCATCTACATCGTCTTCATCCTCGATCTCAAGCATGAAGCCAATCCCCTCTGAGAATGGGACCGTATTCGCGAAGGACTGCGCAAAAGTGGCGTAGCGAGGAAACTCCAGGATACGCATCTGACGATACTGATAGGGGCTGAAGTTTTCCGAGAAATACTTGAACGAATCCTTCATTCCCTTCATCATGCTCTCCAGGTTGTATTCGTGTCCCGGGTGGTAGTAGATCTCAAGACTGATCTCCTTCTCCACCGAGTCGTCCATGATGGTGGTCACGTCCTTCATGACCTCATATCGTGCAGAAACAACATTGAAGAAAGGGATCATGGGCTGATCCATCTTGTAGTGGAAGTACTTCCGATCATCTTCTGTCCACTCCCGCTGTAGGTAGCCAGGAGCGACCGCGATTTGATCAGCTTCTGTACCTATGACGATCTCAAAGTTGATGCCGTGAGAGTCGTCGGTAATAAAGTTACGGGCCAGTCCTCGAGGGTCATTTCTCGGCAAGAGTCGCTCCTTCGGTTCGAGATCGTTGTCTTTTCGATCATCATCAGACGAGAGCTCAAGTCCTGAGTTGTAACCGATAGAAGGAAAGTTACCGTTGTTGATAAACGTCCCGTTGAACACCACCTCGTTATTGCTCTCGGACTCCTTGAAACCTGTGGTCTGATAGACCATCTTGAAGCTCACTGTAAGGGTATCTTCGGGCTGAAGGGGCTCGTCCAATGTGTAGATGATGTAGTTGAATCGCTCGTCGTGCTCTTTGACGGTCACCCCCTTACTGAATCGTACATATTCGTGTGTGTAGTCTTTTCGAGGCTCTAATTGGAGATGAATCTCTTGAATAGGCTCGGACTCATAGTTCTTCAATACGTAGCTGCCTTCCGCACTGTAGTCGCGGTCGGAAGGATAGAGCTCCACTTGCATACTCATATCTGTGACCTTGGGCTGCGGTAAGTACTGGTACTGGTTGTACTTGCGCTCATAATCGGCCTGGAAGGCCTTCTGTTCGTCAGAGTTGCTATAGGTATTGAGCACATTGGTGTTGTAGTAGATGTAGCAACCGGATAGTGTGAAGACAAAGAAGGCGGTCAACCCAAAGGTGACCAAAGGCCTTGTGAGTCTCAACTTACCAACAGCCCAACGCCACTTCATCGCGGCCTCAGATCCTCGTACCGCAAACATGACTGCAATCGCGAAAAGGAAGATGGAAAACGCCGCCCAGTACAGATCAAACCAGCTGAAGCTCGTTACGAAGTGCCCGAATCCATTCATTTCTGAGTACGTCCCAAGGTCCGCACTGGCAAATTGAAAAAGGCTGTGCTCCACTCCCAGGTTGTCCATGACCAATGTTGAGATGAACAGTAGGATCATGATCGCATGACCTAGGAATTTGTTATTGACCATGACCTGCACGAAAAAGGACAGTAGCGATAGTAACACCAACGCAGATAAGGTTTCGGTGAAAAGCGACGTGATGTAGACATCTATGTTGTACTCATAGTACCCCCTGAAGGTCTGGACGAGTATACCGAAGAACATCAGTCCGGTAAGCATCACCATAAACACCATGACCAAGCCTAAAAATTTGCTTACGAGATTCACAAAGTCGGGAATCGGTAGGGAGTCCTGAATGAGGTCGATCTTCACGTCCCGCTCTCGCCAAACCAGTTCCCCAGAATAGAACACTAGGATAATCAAGAAAAACAGCGTGAATCCACCATTGATCAAAGCGAGCATGAGGTAGGTCGTGGGGTAGGTATAGGTTCCAAAAACCTCGCCGATGTAGAAGGAATTGATGATGACGATCGCCATCCCAAAGAGCGTGATAGCAATGAAGGGGATGCCTTTGACGATGTACTTGAAGTAGAACTTCGCTTGCGTCCAGATCTGTAGCCAGTAGGTGCTCCAGCCCAGTTTTTGAACGGCCTGCGGGATGTCGATCAGTGTATTGGATATGCCATCATCCGCCTTTGCTTTTCGGTTCTTGTTCTTCCCTTGGACTACATTGAAGCTAAAGCGCATATAGCCGAGGACCGCGAAGACAACGCCCACCGACAGCCATAGTAAACGATTGATCAATACATTACCCGTGATGGGAATGGTCATCGAGTTTTGTTCAGCGACCGTCCAGTATTGCGTCGTGACTTCGATGGTATTGTACCCAAAGGGATCAATGATGGCAGCCAGACTTTGGTTATCGATCTCACCAGTCAGGATGGCAGCTATTTGATACAGCACAAATAAAAAGATCCATTGTACGTAGACGACGACCATCTTTCTCGACAAGGCGCCGGTGAAGAAGAACAGTACCCCGCTGAAAAAGAGATTGGGGATGACAAAATAGATAAAGGGATGTAAGTAGTTGCTAAGGGTGAATGGAAGCAACTTATCCGCATCTCGCCAGGGCACGAATTCTCCAAACATAAAGCCCAGGATGATACCGGAAAAGGCAAACAGCGTAACTACAAATGACCCCAAAAATCTGCCAAATAGGTAATCGAACTTGCTGATCGGGGTGGAGAAGATCATGGACTCTGCCTTGTGTTCGAAATCCCGAAGCACTCCCACACCCATGATAGCGGAGGTAATCATCATCATGAACGCCGAGAGGATCACCATCATTTTGGCGATGGTTGCGGGTGCGTTTTCTTTTACCAGACCCGCTCCTCCTCCGATTTGAACTATGTCTGTACTGATGGCGAGGAAGGCCATAAGAAAAAGAAGACCAAAGTAGATATAGGTCGCGGGCCGCTTCTTGCGGTACTGCAACTCGAACTTGAAGATTTGAAACCACATAAGCTGTGTAATTCTTTTTAGTGTTGGTAATCGGATTTACACAGCGGCCGCTTCGGGCGCTGCCTGCGAACTGAATATCTGAGAAAAGTACACGTCTTCGAGGTCGGCAGGAATACCATCAAACGAGGCATCAGGCTCCGAATCTGAGAACACGTGGATTTCGGGCTTTCCGGCAATCAACCGCTCTGAGATGACATGGAAGTTGTTGCGGTACTCTTCCATTTCTGCCTTCTCGATGGTTTTGCGCCAGACCTTGCCTTCGATATCAGCAATGGTTTGCATGGGATTCCCCTCCAGCATGACCTCCCCTTTGTTGATGATGGCCATGTTCGTACAAAGCTCCTTGACATCGTCCACAATGTGGGTGGAGAGAATCACTACCGTCTTTTCACCCAGCTCACTCAGCAGATTGAGAAACCGGTTACGCTCAGCAGGATCGAGACCCGCGGTAGGCTCGTCCACAATGATCAGTTTCGGGGAAGAAATCAGCGCCTGGGCGATCCCAAAGCGCTGCTTCATTCCACCTGAGTAGCCCCCCAGGTTTTTCTTTCGTGAGTGGTAGAGATTTGTCTTGTGTAGTAGCGCCCCGACTAGTTCCTTGCGTTCCTTGCCATTGCTGATGCCTTTGAGCACTGCCAGGTGATCCAGAAGTACCTCTGCTGAAACCCTTGGATACACGCCAAACTCCTGCGGAAGGTAGCCCAGGATCTTACGGACCTCTTCCTTTTCCGTCAATACATCAAGCTCTCCCAGGGTGATGCTGCCAGTATCGGGTTCTTGCAGGGTCGCAATGGTGCGCATCAGGGAGGACTTACCGGCGCCATTGGGGCCAAGTAGCCCAAACATACCCATAGGAATCTCCAGGTTGACGTCCTTGAGGGCTTGCACCCCGTTGGCGTAGGTCTTGGATAAGTTGCGTATCGAAAGCTTCATATCTGTAAATGGTTTTGTATGATTCTGATCTTAGTTACTGCGACGGTGCGGGTTCAAGTTTTTCCGGTGGTAGTGTGCTGATGCTACTCCAATCATAGGCAGCATCTGCATGCACTTGCTCCTCCATTTCTTCTTCGGTATCGAATTGAAACTCTTTCGGTATCGGAGAGGCGCCCTCCGTTAGGATTTCGTTCATGGTGAAGACTTGCTCGTAGAGGAAGTCCGACTTATCGTTAGAAGCGAATAGGTATCTTTTGGTCAGACCTACATTGCCTAAGGCGTAGAAGTATTTGGGATACCACTTCCCATTGAGGAATTGATAGCGCACGCTTTGCTCAAAGAAAGGCTTACGAACGGCGAAGCCCGCAGCAAAGAGGATCGGTCGGGCCCAGGCGGGTACCACAAATTTACCTTTGCCTTCGATCGCGGCGATTGCATCGGACTCATGGTCGAGGTAGATGGTCCCGGAGGACTTGACAAACTCCACGGTCCCCTTGCTTTCGAAGGAGACGACCACCATCTCTCGGCCTAGATATTTAGTGGCACCAGCATATTCATACCGAAACTTTTTAAACAATGTCGTATCGAGGAAGTGCTCGAGTGACAGGACAGGATCTCCTTCGATCACGCCCTCTGGCCCACCCAAGGCAGACTGCACCATGCCCTCATCAAATTCGGGTTCGTATTCTTCACCCTTTTTCTCGGCTTTCTTTTGTTTTTTCGCTTCCTTTTTCAACCGCTTTTTGAGCATGAAGTCGATGCCGTAAAGCTGATCGGCGTTGCGATAGAGCAGTAGCTGATGTTGGGATGAATCCGTCTGGTAATCGGGATAGTAGCTTTTGAAGTAGCCCTCCGCGTAGGCAATGGGCTGGGTATTTTCCGCAATCTTTTCACGATAATACGCTTTGCTCTCAAAGGCAGTGGTGGCGTAGTTTTCCGGAATCTTGCGAATGGCGCGCCTGAGCAGCTCCTCAGCCGAGATAGGCCGTACGATCAGTTCGGTCAATTCTATAAAAGAGGGCTCGAGTGCGATGGTCAGTGGATCGCTCCCAATTTCGCCCACGGCAATTTCATAGACTGCATATCCGATAAAGGAGCAGATCAGAACGCCGTCCGGGCGATTGGGCGCCTGAAAACCGAATTGTCCATCGGCATTTGCAATGGTCCCGATTGATGTTCCCTTCAAGCTTACGGTGGCGAAAGGGAGGACTTCACCGGTTGACTGATCGGTGACGACTCCTGAAATAAAGAGGGTACCCTCCCTGGTTTGTCCCTTTGTGACCGACGGACTCAAAACCAGGAAGGATACCAAATAAACACTCAACAGAAAACAGTTTTTGACCTTTGCCATATATAAATAATCATTCATGCATGAATGATGAACCGAATGTAGGATGTGTTGCATGGGTTTAAAAAAGTAATAGACGAGTACCCCTCCTTAATCTACCAACAAGGTCATTTGTTCTTTGACCGCGTTCGTCGGCACAAGGTCGGGGTTGATCGATTGCAGAGCGGCTTTAGTCTATTGCTGCTTTCAGCTTCATTTTCCGTTCAAAATTGCCCGTTACATTTGGTCTATGGCCAATCCGATTGAGACCTTTCAAAATAGATTCCTGGGACGGATCGCCGAGCAAACGGGACTGATTCATCTGATCCTAGCAGCGATCTATTTTCTGCTACTCGGGCTTGCCGTGGTGTCGCTTGGGGGCATGGAGCTCTACGAATACCTAGGATGGCTGGTGATCAATGTACCTGTCAAGCTGGCCATTTTTTACGCTTACTTTTATTACTTCGTTCCGAACTGGCTAGGCCGTAAGACTTGGTATTTTATCGGTGTAAGTCTACTGTTGCTCATCTTATACCCTCCATTGAAATATGGCTTTGACAGTCTTTTTGCTATAGTATCGCTTCCCACCATACAGATAACTTTCGACGAAGGAGAGGACTACGAGCATTGGATAGAATTGGCTCGTCGCGCAAATACAATCATAGGTATGATTCCTTTTGCCACTTTGGTGAGAATTATCACAGATTGGTTTACCGCCCAAAAAAGGAAAATCGATCTGGAGCGGCAGCAGTTGAAAGGGGAAGTGGATCTACTCCGAAGCCAAGTCAATCCTCATTTCCTCTTCAACGTCCTGAATAGTATTGACTCATTGGTGTACAAAGTATCGCCACAAGGGTCCGAGGCCATCCACAAGCTCTCTTCCATTATGCGTTATATGCTGTACGAAAGCAACGCCAACACCGTCTTGCTCAAAAATGAAATCGAGTACTTGAGCAGTTACTTTGACTTACAACGGATGCGAATGAAGGAAGCCGACCAGGTTTTCTTCGTGTGCAACTGCGAAGTCAATACGGAAAGAGTTGCTCCGATGCTCTTCATCGTGTTTGTGGAGAATGCTTTCAAGCATGCCTCGGTGGTCAATGGTCGGAGGGAAATCAGCGTAGAAATAGAAGTAGAGCATACTGCGCTGAAATTCTTGTGTCGCAATTCATTTGACCCCAATGCGGTCGAGGAAAAGGATCAGGTAGGAGGCATTGGGCTGAACAATGTGCAGAGAAGGCTGGATTTGCTCTATCCCGATCGCTACCATTTGAATGTTCAGCAACATGAGCAGTATTATAGCGTCTACTTGACGCTGGACTTGGAGGAGGCAACAGATCAGCTCCCAGCTAGCACTCACCAAACAGATTAATTTATGAAACTAACATGCGTAGCCGTCGATGATGAGCCGCTGGCTTTGGAGAAAATAGTCGACTACATTGGACAGGTTCCTTTCCTGGAGCTAAAAGGGCAATTTGATGATGGTATGGAAGTATTGTCCTTTCTACAGGAAAATGAAGTGGATGTACTATTCCTTGACATACAGATGCCTCAGCTTTTGGGGACCCAACTCGTACAAATTTTGAAGAATCGTCCGCAGGTGATCTTCACGACGGCGTACAGTGAGTATGCCATGGATGGCTACGAGTTGGACATTACTGATTACCTATTGAAACCCATTCCTTTTGGACGCTTCCTGAAGTCGGCCCAGAAGGCGCTTGAGCGTGCGTCTTCGTCTAAACCCGCTGGCAGTAGCACACCTAAGCGGACCCAGGCTGAGACCATCTTCGTCAAGACCGAATTCAAATGGCAACAGCTGTCGTTGAACGATATCAAATACATCGAGGGCATGAAGGACTACCTGGCGATCCACACCGAAGAGGGTAAGGTATTGACCTTGATGAGTTTCAATGAGCTACTGGATAAGTTGCCGTCCGATAGATTCATGCGCATCCATAAGTCGTATGTCGTCGCGCTCGGAAAGATCAAGGAGATCGAAAAAGCTCGGGTGATCATAGACGGTGAACCGATTCCGATCGGGGAGACCTACAAGACGGCCTTTTTGAACAAGCTGAAGAACTACGGGATGATGTAGCCACGTCGTCTAGGAATGCTCAAAGTTTCTTACTCTTTGACTTTTGGAGACAGCATCGCTGCTGCGGGACCCGTATCCTCCCGATAGGCGTAGAGGTGATATTTCTTCGTTTTGCGGTTTTGGAAAGATATGTAGTCCATTCCTTCGTGCTTAAAAGCGTACACAAATCGAGCCTTAAAGTCATTTTGGTCAAAGAACGCATTTAGCTTTCGGTCAGATTCCTCGGCAATTTTTCCGGGAAGCCATTCCAGATCCTTAGATAATTTCGCCTGGAAGTAGGAAGATGCCCCGGCATTTCTCCCAGCTACTCTACTTCGAAAAGGATCCGTTAGGGGCCGGATAGCTTCTTCAAAATTACCGACCGTCATCACGAAGAAGCTGTCATAGTCGTCAATGTGCAAACCCACATTCCCATCATCAATGGCCCGCATGAAGTCCCTTGGATTGTTGCGGTAGTAGCGGGAGGCGGTGTAGATTTTCTTCCCATCGGCCATGACGTTGCTGAAGGGGATTTCTTGCATATCCTTCTCGAACCGTTCCTTGAATAGTGCCTCAGTGCTATCCTTGTGATTGATGTAGACCAGGAGCTCTTCGCCCGAGGAGCGAGCGACTAAGTGTAGATCCTTGTACAAAAAGGAGTTGGAGTTGTTGGTCATGCCCTCCTTGTTGAATCTTCGGTAGTGCACCACTTTTTCTGTGTAATCCTTATCGATCAAATCAAGCGCAATAAACTCCGTACCTAGTACCGTCTCCATCGTAATGGTCAATCGGTCCCTTTCCGGATAGGCCTTTATTTTCTTAGTGGCCATTACTAGTCGAGGCTCTTCGTCGGGCATGACGATGCCAATGTCCATGTCTTTAGGGGCGCTGATGTTCTTGAATGTAGCGTAAAGGTTTCGGTACTGCGTGATATTGTATTGAATGCGCTCAATGTTTTTTGGGGTGAGCACCTTGTAAAAGTTCAGAATATTGCTCTTTTTTCGGGAACTCATCACGTGAAATTCCCCATCAAGTACGTAGTGAAAGAGAAACTCGTCTTTGCGGCTGAGGTCGATGGGTACCTGGCCCCTACGTATTCTCTTCGCTCTGAGGTTAAATTCGAGATAACCTACCACGGTCAGCCCATAGTTGGCATAATAACCATGTATGATGCCGTCCCGGGCCACGAATGATAGAGGTTCGGTGAGGTAGAACTTCTCTTCTTTCAAGGTGATTGGATAGGTTTTCTCGCCGATCTTATTCATGGCGGAGTCCATCACGATCACATGGACGTTGTCATAGGCGACCAACACCAGGTATTGCTGAGGTCGTGTGCGGTCCACCACATGATAGGTGTCAAACTTCTTTCCCAATTTCAATTCGCATTCGAATACTTGCTCTTGTCCATGGATCTCTGCAGAGAAGATCAACAAGATGGGAAGAAGACAGTAGAGGATTTTAGCTGGCATCGACGTGTGGTGAATGAACTTATATGATCGAGGTGAATGAATTTAGATGACCTAAAGGTCTGAAAAAGATAGTCATGAGGAAAGTAAGTTGGGGGAGAAGATGGTATGAACCGGTCAATCTTTGTAGCCGATCGCTTACCTGCATTCCTTACCAGGCGGGTAAGTGATTTCAAGTCCTCTCCCAACTGCATGCCGCCATTACTTCTCACTACGTGGACCGGATTGGGTATTACGTCGACTCAGAAGCTTTTCGAGGGATCATCTGAAAGCTAGCCTCAAAGGTTAAATCATTGTTAAATCGGTGGTGAGGCCATTTCTGTCCTTGAATTATCGTTTACAATATGTTATATTAACATATATCCAATGTAGTCATTATGAGAACCCCCATCGTCGCTTTCCTCATCTCATTCATGGTATCAAGCTGCAACCCGCTGTTTGAAGAGGTAGACGAGACCGCGATCTGGTCCAACGTAGAATCTGTCGAAACGCTTTTTGTAAGTCACCAGGGAGATACCCAGGAGAAGCACAATAGGATCGTCGCCACAGCGCAATTCCTTCCCGACGGTACGGTGGAGAAGATCACGCAGCACATGACCTACCCTTATACGAATCGGGATCCCAGTGACCGTGAGCTTTGGGCCGTTCCCGAAGGAGACCTTTGGCTGCATACCCTGGACGGTTTGGGGCTAGGCCATGCAGAGAAGAATTTCTGCTATGGCAACGACTGGCCAGTAGTTTATGCTCGATGGGTGGAGGACAAGGGACACCCAAGGTTTAAGTATCACAACAGCGAGATGTCGCCCACCGCTCATTCTGCCGTTCGATATGCTGGTGCACTACCAACGCAGATACGTACAATACTTGAGTGGAAGTGGGATCGTGCAGCCCTCCTCGAAGGATTTCAGGAGGAGTTCGAGTACGACGACCAAAAAGTGACTGTGGTTTCAAAAGGTGATATTTTGAATGAGGCGCTCATGGCTGATTGGGAGCAACGCATGGAAGAGAAGCGTTGGTCCAAGCGGCCGTCACACCCTAGTCGACAGAAGCCTGATATACATTTTGTCTATGAAGGTAATGATCTAACTTACGTTAAAGATGGAGTGGTCACTCACAAATTCGGGTATGATGACGCTGGAAGGCTGGCCACAAGTGAATACTTCCTGCGTGGTGAACGCATGACCCTCCGAGTGTACCACTACGGTGACAACGGATTGAAAACTAAAACTGATATTTTCAATCGGCTCGACGAACTAGAGTATAGCATCTTGTACAACTATACCTTCTACTCGGAGAGCTGATCTTCTTTTAGCTCAGCAAGGAGTCCGCGAAGGTCCAAGGGCCGGGTATACATGTCAAGGTTACCATCAGGTTTGACCGGCCATTCTTCTTTGGGCCTATCCCAGTATAGCTCCACCCCGTTCTGGTCAGGGTCCTCCAGGTAGAGGGCCTCGGAGACCCCATGGTCAGAAGCGCCTGTCAATGGATAATTGAAGTCGCGCAGACGGTGAAAAACCTCTGCCAGCTCCCTTCGCGAAGAGTAGACGATGGCGGTGTGAAACAAGCCGGCGGTATTCTTTGGAGCAGGTTGTCCATCCTTGCTGAACCAGGTGTTGAGACCAATGTGGTGATGGTAGCCTCCAGCGGATATAAAAGCCGCGCTGTCACTGTAGGTGGTCATGACCTCAAAGCCTAACAGACCGCAGTAGAAGTCTAGGGCTCGTTGTAGGTCGGAGACTTTGAGATGCACATGTCCGATTCTGGTACCCATGGGTACCTTGTACTCTTGCTGCTTCATTTCCTAGTTTACTTGACTCGCCTTTATTACATCAAAAAGTCTTAGGACGTTCCCCACTAGGGGATGATTTTATCGGCTAACCGAGGGACCATTCGGTTGAGCCAAAGGAAGAACTTGATCTTTTGCGGCGCGAGCGCCTGGAATCGCTTCTTCATCTGACCCAAGACCCTATTTGCTAGCTCCTTAGGAGTCATTTTTGCCTCATCCCTACCTGCGGTCATAGCCGTATCTGTGACGGGTGGTATACACTCCAGTACTTGGACACTGGTACCCTTCAGTACTTTCCTCAAGCCACGCGTGAAGTTGCGTAGCCCAGCCTTGGAAGCAGAATAGACGAGCCCGTCGGACTTGGGCACCGCCCCCAGGGCGGAGGTCACGTTGACGATTGCTGATGGTCTTGTGCTCAATAGGGGTAGCAGCAGCTGGGTCAGGTAGATTTGGCCAGTAAGATTGATGGCAATCTCCCCGTTGACAGCGTCGTACGTATCCGTTGCGGTAGTGAAGTTGTAGTTGTGCTGGACGCCGGCATTGTTGATGAGCAAATCCAGCGCTGGATAGTTAGTTTCGATGTATACCGCCAGGGCATCCATGCTCTCCTTTGAAGAAAGATCCAGAGGGAAGGCATGCAACTCTTCTTCTCGGGCTTTCTGGACTGAGAGCTGTCGGCGACCTGTAACTATCACTGTGTTGTCCTTCTTCAACATCTCCGCCAGGGCTCTACCGATACCGGAAGTGCCCCCCGTAATCAAAATGGTTCTGTCTTTCAGCTTCATTTTTCAAGATATTTTTTTAATGCTTCATTACATCGTCGGTAGCCCTCTTCGATACCCCCCAGTTCCAAAAAAGGAACTGCGAGACCTGAGAACTCTTCCACCTGTAAGAGACGGGTGCTACCATCACTTTTGGCGATCAATCGGAAGCTATGTTCTCCAATGAATACCCTGCGAATTCCACCGCCCCACGTGAGTTCTTTGCTGGGAATAAGTCTCATGACGTGAGGCCTTATCGTCAAATCATTGCCGTTCGGCTTCTGAATCTTGATGGTGAGTTCATGGCCAACTTCCGGTATGCCAGTGACGGATACATGATAGGGATTCCAATCACCGTACGAAGCCAAATCGACGAGTGCGTTCCAGACCACTTGAGGGGATGCTTCTATCTCAACGTCAGTATGGATCGACAGCTGGGTCTTAGTCATCTTGGTCTGAAACAGTAGAGCCATCCCCGCAATGCAGCCAATGATTGCGGTGGTAATGGATAGGATTCGAAGTAGCATGTGTCTTAGAATTTGTAGCCCAAGCCCAAGTGGAAAATATGATACCGGTTATGAAAGTTGCTTTGGAAGGCTTCGGTGATCTCGGCCTCCTTGGTTGCTAAGTCATCTGGATTGACTTCAAAAGATGGATCGAATTCCAGTTTCGGTGCCGGTACCGGATGAAACCAGTCAAAGCTCCACTCTGTGCTGACTACGATGCCATTTTTGAAGGCATAATGGTAACCGAATCCTATGGCTGGGCGGACTGCGCCACTTCGCGCGATATTGACTGTGATAGGTCCTTCGTAGGTATGGTCCCCAATTTGATGGTTAGCGTGTCCAAACTCAACAGTTTCCACATCCGTGCCATTGGTGATCAGACCGACGGAAACAAACGGGGCTAGGCGGTGAGGTCGCAAACGGGCTTGTAGCATACTTCTCGGCGCAACCCGCTCTTTAGAGGACTTCAGATTTTCGAATCCCAATCCCGCCGCATCGAAGGAGTTTCCATTGCGAGCGATGTGATCTACAATCTGGTAGATACCACCAACATATAGGTAATCGTTGAAGTGGTATCCAAACGAAATGCCGGGCTTGAAGCTCCCAGCCATGATGGGTATTTCACCAAAACTGATGCCTATTTCCCATTGGCGAGGTTCCACTCGTTGAAATGGATCTTGACTTGCTACTTGAATGATTGTCAGACAAGTAATCGACCAAATGACAATAGCTTTCTTCATCTCTGTATGATTTTGAGCTAAAGTATCTGGCCCGGGAGATCCTTGCATTAACCTATGTTAAGGAGTGCTAGGTGTTAGAGAGTTATGCCTTTTTTGGCGCGTATCCTGCTGAGCTGTATGGGAGTGATCCCCAAGTGTGAGGCGATATGGTATTGAGGGATCTTGTTTTCCAGCCCAGGGTATTCCTCCTGGAAGAAGGCATAGCGTTCAGCAGCATCATTCATGACTAGTCTGAGTTCCCGCTGCTCCTTTTTGATGATCCACTCGTATTCCAGGATCTTCCGGACGACGGTTTCCAGACACCTATGCTTCGGAAATAGGTCCATCAATCGGCGATAGCTTGCCTTCAGAATCCTCGTATCCACCAGCGCATCAAAAAAGAGATAGCTTGGGATGTCCTGCAACACCGAAGCGATGGATACGGCGAAGGAGTGTTCGACGAAGAAAGTCTTATTGTAATGGACCCCCTTTTGGTCTATGTAGTAGGCGCGTAAGGCTCCGTCGAGAATGAATGCTAGCGCGTCGTTCCGATCTCCAGCCCGTACGAAATACTCTCCTTTCTTCAATTTTGCCGGTGTAAAAAGCTGGGCCATGTCCCCCCAGGCGTCATCTGTGAGGGGCGCGAAATGCTCAAGAATAGGGCGGATTTGCTCAACTTCCTTCATGGCGATCTAATCCTTGTACTTCACTGCACTTTGTCTTTCCCGATTGACGTGCAGCTGTGTGACGTCGGGTCGGGAGTAGTGACCCACTGGGTCGAAGTTTTGGCGCTCTTCTAGTACCCGTTGGAAGTCAATCGTTCCCACGATCAATTGCTCGCTATCCACCACCGGAGGGATGACCCACTCGCCGTCGGGCCCTGCGATGCAGGACCCTCCATTACAAATGATCTCAGGTGCGTTCTCCAAGATCGCCTCCAGATGTGGCGCGTCTGCTGGGAAGTCCTCACGGCGCATGAGTGCGGATACACCTACTGAGAAGGACCTAGATTCCTTAGCGATGAAGCGAGTAATGTCCTCGGTATTGCGTTGGTTTCCTGGCCAGACGGCGACATGTAGATTTTCCCCTAGACCGTACAACGCTGTACGCGACAAGGGCATCCAGTTTTCCCAACAATTGAGTCCACCGACGGTGAATCGTCCCAGAGAGTGAACCTGCAGTCCATGGCCATCACCAGGAGACCATGACAGCCGCTCCTCATAGGTCGGTTGAAGTTTCCGGTGGATGGATTGGATGATACCCTCCGCATCAATGTAAACCAGGGAGCAGTATAAGCTGTGCCCCCCACGGTCTTGTGCCCTTTCGATCGTACCCAAGTAGACAGCGATGCGATGTTCCTTGGCCATTTGACAAAGTCCGTCAAGGTTTCCCGCTTCAATCTGCACGGCATTTTCGATATAGTGCGCGTGGATTTCCTTTTGCATCGGTGAGTTGAAATCTGCTCCGCGGGTGAGGGATAACCAAAAGGGGTAGCCGGGTACAAGCGCTTCTCCGAAGACGACCAAATGGCAGCCTTTGTCCGCTCCCTGCTTGATGTAGGTGGCTACCTTGTCCAGAGTGGCCTTTCGATCAAGCCAGACCGGCGCGATTTGGGCCATGCCGATGGTCAATTGGTTGTCCATATCTTTCTTTCAATGAAAAAGCGAATCAAATATAAGGGACTTCGGATCGGACAGCCGGACATTAAATTGTCGGTCACGGGACTGAGGCCAAGCGATGAGCATTTGGTACCTTCAAGGGACTATGGTCGACCACCATCAATTGGTCAAGCAGTGTGTGGGGCTCAACGGAGTGGAAGTTTTGAAATCAACTATGAGTTGAACTTCTTCATCAGCGCTTTGATGCGATCAATGGCTTTGTCCAATTTGTAGCTCAGGTTGTGGTCTTGCTCATTGAGTCGCTTCATTTCCTGTTGGAATGGCTCAAAGCGTTGCTTATTGAGGCTACGATCTTCCTTTAGCTCTAATTGAAGCTCTGTTAGCTCGTGGACGATCGCGTTGATTTCGTTTCTACTCATGGTTCCTGCGGATTTAGTTATTCCTGGTAAGAGATACCCATAGTAGCTG
>JBCCXG010000071.1:0-15064 GCA_039191945.1 Bacteroidota bacterium | reverse complement strand
GGCAGCGTTTGAGTTTGTGGATGCAGTGGTTATGTTTTACGAGCAAACGCCCCTCCGACTGATTAAGGAGCTTGTGCCGGATGTTTTGGTTAAAGGGGGGGATTATGAGAAGAGCAACATTGTGGGGGCTGAAATCGTACTCCAAAATGGAGGAATTGTGGAGACAATAGCGTTGGTAGCGGGACACTCCACGACCCGGATTATTGAAAAAATTAAGACTTAATAGACTGAACGAGACATGTATATCCTATTATTTATTGTATTCTTTGTCATCAGCTGGGCGGTCAGTGCCCGTTTGAAATCGAAATTCAAAAAGTACTCGCAGATTGGTTTGCAATCAGGGCTTTCGGGCCGGGAGATTGCTGAGCTTATGCTGAGAGATAACAACATTTATGACGTCCAAGTGACCTCTGTACCCGGTACCTTGACCGATCACTACAATCCGGGCAACAAGACCGTAAATCTCAGTCCGGCAGTGTACGATGGACGGTCAGCTGCAGCAGCTGCCGTGGCTGCGCACGAATGTGGTCACGCGGTGCAACACGCGACAGCTTATAGCTTTTTGCAATTTCGATCGGCCATGGTGCCCGTCCAAAACATCAGTGCTCGGGTCATGAATTTCATCATCATGATCATGATTTTCGGAGGAGGATTCTTTTTGGGCATGGGCATGGAAAGTATTGCACTTATCTTGGTGATTTGCCAGTTTGTGATCACGATGTTTTCCGTCGTCACTTTACCCGTAGAGTTTGACGCCAGCAAGCGAGCCCTGGCTTGGATCGATGAAAGAGGTATTGTAAACAGCAACGAGCATGATATGGCAAAGGACGCACTGCATTGGGCGGCGATGACCTATGTCGTTGCAGCATTAGGAGCGATCGCTACTTTGCTTTACTACCTAAGTTTCTTCTTGGGCGGGCGAGACTAAATCAAATTATTCAAAATACTCAAACAATAAGGGTTCTCAAATAGAGAGCCCTTTTTCGATTAGGCCGGGCAGAACCGTAAGCATACACGGACGGTTACACTGGGATCGGTAAAAAAGTAAAATTTAGTATGCATGCATACTGAATATGCTGGATATTTGCAGTATTTGGATAGAAAAAGGATAAACAACATGACATTCAACTTGACTGAGGAGCAGCGGGCGGTAAGGGACGCGGCCAGAGATTTTGCGCAAAAAGAACTATTGCCCGGCGTTATTGATCGAGATACGAATCAACAGTTTCCGGCCGAGCAAATCCGCATGATGGGAGAGCTGGGTTTCATGGGTATGATGGTGGATCCGAAATATGGAGGTGGAGGGATGGACACTGTCTCTTATGTACTGGCAATGGAGGAAATCAGCAAGATCGATGCTTCTGCTTCCGTGGCCATGTCGGTCAATAACTCTCTGGTATGTTGGGGTTTAGAGCAATATGGTTCTGAAGAGCAGAAACAAAAGTATTTGCCAGATCTGGCCAGTGCGAGGAGGTTGGGAGCGTTCTGCTTGTCTGAGCCAGAAGCAGGTTCCGATGCGACTTCCCAACGGACTTCAGCAGAGGACAAAGGTGATCACTATCTTGTGAACGGGACTAAGAATTGGATCACAAACGGCAACTCTGCGGGGATTTACCTGGTCATGGCGCAGACTGACGCAGAAAAGCGGCACAAGGGAATCAATTGCTTGATCGTAGAACGCGAGACCGATGGCTTCGTTGTCGGCAAAAAGGAGGATAAGCTCGGAATCAGGGGATCAGATACACATTCATTGATGTTTCAGGACATGAAGGTGCCAAAAGAAAACCGCGTAGGTGATGATGGATTTGGTTTTTCCTTTGCGATGAGCACCCTAAACGGGGGAAGAATAGGTATCGCTGCCCAGGCGTTGGGTATCGCATCCGGTGCTTTGGAGCTTTCTGTCAAATATGCAAAAGAGCGGAAGGCATTCGGTGTAGAAATCGCTAAACATCAGGCCATACAGTTCAAATTGGCAGATATGGCCACGAAGATTGAGGCGGCCAGGTTGATGTGCCTGCAAGCAGCACAGCTCAAGGATGCAGGAGAAGACTACGCACAAGCTAGTGCTATGGCCAAGCTCTACGAGTCTTCAGTGGCCATGGAGGTGACCGTAGAGGCCGTCCAAGTACATGGCGGATATGGCTTCGTAAAGGAGTTTCACGTGGAGCGATTGATGCGAGATGCAAAAATCACGCAGATCTATGAGGGTACTTCTGAGATACAAAAAATCGTGATTTCAAGGGGATTATTGAAATAGTTCTAATTCTTGGCAGTGATTCTCTCTTAGTTGGATTTTGGATATTTGTAATAAAATATTAGATTCGTACAATAATTGTACTCAAGTACGCCCAATCCTCTAACTAAGGTTATATTTCTTCTCGATGGAAGATTATAATAGAATCATTGAATCGCTATCTGTGCGCTTCGTTAAGGCTAGGAATATTAATATTTTGAAGCCCGTAACGATTGAAAATAACTACGATGTCGAGAATTCGCTCCTTCTCGTCAAGGCGGGAGAGTTGAAATTCGGCAAAGAAAAAGAGGTCGTAAGCGCCGATCAAATGTTATTTGTCCCTGGAGGAAAGCAGATTTCCATCACTTATGGTAGCGGGGAAGCAGTCAGTTTGTCAAAGGACGATTTCCTCACCAACAAAGACCAGTACTTTCTTACCGGGGAAGCTCACGAGGAAGGTGAGGCCTACAGCTATGTATCCTTTGATGCAAAGGTTTTTGACTCGGTCAACTTCTTCGGCTCCCTCGATGTGCCTCCGTTCGTTGTGGAGGCCAATCCGAAGATATCCGCGTTGATCGATAAGATCAATAGTGAGGTGGTGAGCCATACGCCGGGAAAGGGTCGAATCATCAAGGTACTCACGGAGTACATGGTCATCGAGCTGATCCGGCACATTATTGACCACGGGTTGTTTGTAGAGCAGTTTGCGACCAACAGCACCTACTTCAAAGATCCCCGACTGATCGACATATTCGGGTATATCAAAGAAAACCTTGGACAAGACCTATCGAATAAAATATTGGCAAGTGTTGCCAATGTATCGGAAGATTATGTCGGACAGTACTTCAAGATGCTGACGGGGATCAATCCACAGGATTACATCGAGTACCAGCGCATGGAGAGTGCGGTACATCTACTGAGAACTTCCAAGAAGAGTATCCGAGAGATTGGCAAAGAGGTGGGCTACAAGGACACAGCTTACTTCTGTCGACGATTCAAGATGATGTTTGGTATTCCCGCGGGTAAGATGCGACGACGGGAGTCCCTCATGAGTCACTAAGCTCCTTCCTACGCTTCACACGGGAGTTCACAATAGAGCTAAAAATGAAGGGAATCAAGAATTCTAAGAGGCGGCCAATCCATCGGTACTGCCCACGGCGCCCTGATCTCTTCCTTCTTCTTCCCAAGCGAACTACTCCTCCGGCGAAAAGCGCGACGACCACGATGGCAAATACTGCCAAGATTTTTTTCCCAGATTGTGCCATTTTTTGGGAATCGGCATCGATTTCGCTGCGAAGCGCCATCTCCTTTTTGCGCAGCTGCGCCATGGTGTAGTCAAACTCCCGGGAGTGCTTCATCTTCTGCAGGTTCCTGACTGGTTTCAATGATACTTCTTTCGATCGCCTTGGCAAGAGATTGGGACTTGGCAACTACTCCTAGCAGGACAATGAAAATGATTAGTAGCCCTGCGACCGCCAAAAATCCAAGGTAAGCACTATCCCACCACTCGTTTAGGGCAAAGGCTAATGTGAGGCCTAGAAAAAGCAAGGCGAAGCTCACCAACACCAGAAAGGCAAGAAATACGACAATGCGAGCGGCTACAGACGCGATATGGCCCTGAGCTTCTAGTTTGAATTGATCAAGTTTCAATTTGATCAACTCTGAGATTTTGTCGATTAGCTTCGTTATCAAGTATCTAGAGTCAACTTCTTCGTGAAGTTAATGTATAGAGAGGTGGAAACTACCTTTTTGCTTCCATCACCTCGATGTCTTCATCTTGGCTCACAATTCGCTCTTGGTCATTGCTAAAATATATGAGACTAAAAGGAAGGAAAAAGAAGGTGATCAGCACATAGACGAAACCTATGATTCTGTTCTTTAGCGTGTAATAGCCTAGCTTGTCACTTAAGTAGGTGGGTATCCGGTTTAGCGCCGGCACGATCATGAAAATGGCGACCCCTATGAGGTTGAACATGAAGTGTGCGATGGCTAGACTGATAGCTGCTTCGCTCTTGAAAATGGCGGCCAATATAGCCGTGATGGTCGTACCTAGATTCGCACCGAGGATGAACTGAAACGCCTTATTTGCCTTCACCTTACCCGTAGCGACCAGGGGTACGATCAATGACGTCGTGAGTGAGCTTGATTGCACGATACCCGTCACGAGCAGGCCCCATCCAAAGGACTGCAGTTGGCTGTGGAAAAAATAGAGATCGAGCTTTCTGCGCGCAGGACCAATCAGTCGATGGTAAAGCATCGACGAAATGTATTTGATCGTGCCGAAAAGCAGGAAGACTGAAAGCACCAACAGCGGGACGGGTCCTAAGAGTGCTAACAGCCCGTTTTCCAAGGGTTCAAATACCTGCAAAACGCTCCCGAGCCCATTGGCGTCACTCGCCTGTGGGGTTGGCAAAAAAGAAGCGATTTTCAGACTCATTTTGGTCAGGAACTGGTATTGCAACTCTAAAGGGAATAGTAGCATGACCACAATGACATTGAATATATCATGTGAGGTCCCGGCGGAGATCGCCTTTCGAAATTCATTCGTCTTCGTGATATAGCCGAGGCTGACAATGGTGGACGTGATCGTGGTGCCGATATTTGCTCCCATGACGATGGGCACCGCATGTTGCAACGAGACTGATCCAGAGGCCACGGCGGCTACGGCCAGAGAGGTAGTCGTAGAGCTACTTTGTAGGATCGCAGTGACAAGTAGGCCTATAAATAGCCCGATGAACGGATTCGAGGTCACCTCCAGGATCGATCGTGCCGTATCAGAACCCCAAGACTTGAATGCCACACCCATCAATTGGATGGAGAAGGTAAATACCAGGATCGCGATCACGGCAATAGTGACGTTCAATACAACGCGCAATGATCTGCTATTTCCCAAGGGTAAAAGGTATTCTTGTCTTCGTTCCAAAAGCCGGCAAAACTAGGGCAAAGCTACCATTTGACAAATAGCCGCCCATTGCAGTTGAATGAAAGAAATGTTATTTAATCGTGAAAGTGGAAACGCTTTCCAGAAGAATATTCGGTGTTGTCCTAGTCTTAATGATCAATAATGACGATAATCTTTGCGAGAGCTAGTTGTGTTGTTATCCTCTGGTAGGCCCGATGCTGACTTTTCAGTTCTGTTAACCTACGCTTACCTCAATGTTAATTTCTGAGATAATTTTCAGGCCAATCTACCGCAATGTCAATTTTGGCTAGATTAGTCGCTCGAAATGAATTTCGCAAATAGTTAAAGATGGAGTTTAGCCGGGACAACAAGATTCTCATCTTGTTTTGCCTCCTCTCATTGGTGCTTGGGATCGTCACTTCCTCTCGGGAATTGATCATGTATATGGGCTTCCTCATGGCAGCATACTCGGTTATCGGCAACGATGTAATTCAAACGCTCGGGACTTTTCTCAGTTCCAATGAAAAGAGGAGTTGGGTCGCGCTTTGGTTGTACGCTGGGATTATCCTCTCCGCTGTACTTATCTACGGTTGGTACATCAACGGAGGCGATGTCACCTATGGTCGTTTGATCGGTGATCCCGACGCCCATGACTTTGACAATCCGGTGTACAAAGAACCGAAGGACATTGAAAACTTTGGTTGGCCCTATCTCCTGCCTCCGGTTGTTTTGCTAATTATCACCCGCCTGGGGGTACCGGTCAGTACGTCATTTCTAATCTTGACCTTCTTCAATCCAAAAAATTTGTACGACATGGTGGTCAAATCCATGTCAGGATACTTGGTGGCCTTGACCGTGGCCATTGTGATCTACGCGATCATCGCGAAGAGTGTCGAGCTCAAATTTGCCAAAACAGAGCCTAGTCCCAATGAAGTACGTTGGTGGACCATTGGGCAGTGGTTATCGACAGGATTCCTTTGGTCTCAGTGGCTGATCCAGGATTTTGCCAACATTTATGTCTATCTGCCACGGCAGGTGAGCCCAACGACCCTCGCCTTCACTTTGATCGTATTCTTGGGACTGTTGGCCTACATCTTTTATAGTAAGGGAGGCGCTATTCAGTCTATCGTCAAGGCAAAGACCAACACGACTGATCTTCGATCGGCGACGATCATCGACTTGACCTATGGCTTAGTCCTGTACTTTTTCAAGGAGCTCAATAACGTACCCATGAGCACCACGTGGGTCTTTATCGGGTTACTGGCGGGACGCGAGCTGTCCATTAAGTACGTGGGTCTCGGGAGCTTAAATCGTGATACACTCCAAGATTTGGGCAAGGATCTTCTAAAAGTTTTTCTTGGCTTGGTGATCAGTATCGTGCTGGTCTACGTGATAAAGTTCTTGACCTGATCACTGGGTGTTGAGCTCATTGAGGGCTAGATAGGCCATCAAGCCCATACCGATCTCCAAGGCGCTTTCGTCGATGTCAAAGGTGGGCGTGTGTACTCCTGAGGTGATGCCTCTTGCGGTATTGGCAGTTCCCAATCGATAGAAGCAGGCATCTACATGGTGCGAGTAAAAAGCAAAGTCTTCGCCTGCCAACCAGAGGTCAAGGTCTTCAACGTTTTCTTCCCCCAGATATTCCTCGGCAGCCTTGCGGTTGCGCGCCGTGTAGATTGGCTCGTTCTGGAGATGAGGATAGCCTTTTCTGACCTCGAAGTCACAGGAACCGCCCATGGATTTAGCCATGCCCTCTGCCATATCCTTCATTAGTTGATGTGCCTCATCGCGCCAGTCCTCATTGTAGGTGCGAAAAGTCCCTTGGACTTTCACAAAGTCTGGTATCACATTCGTTGCACCGTTGCCATGGATATCACCAAACGATACAACGGACGGGACTTTCGGGCTTGATCGGCGACTGACAATTTGTTGCATGGCAACGATGATATGCGAAGTGATCAATACGGGGTCGATGAGAGACTCGGGCATGGCGGCATGTCCTCCTCGCCCGTGCACGGTAAAGTGAATCTCATCGGCGCTGGCCATGTACATTCCAGAACGAAAACCTACTTTGCCGCTCTCTATGAGTGGCATTACGTGCTGCCCTAGGATTTTTGACGGCCGAGGGTTTTCCAATATGCCTTCCTTGATGAGGATCGATGCACCTCCGGGGAGGCGCTCTTCCCCGGGTTGGAAGATAAACTTGATTTCGCCCTGAATATGCTCCTTTAATTCTTTCAAGATACGTGCCGCCCCGAGGAGCGATGCGGTATGCACATCATGTCCGCATGCGTGCATAACGCCCTCATGCTTGGATCGATAAGGGACGTCATTTTTTTCCCCAATGGGCAGTGCATCTATGTCGGCGCGGAGAGCGAGGGTCTTGCCCAGAGTTGGTCCCTTGAGCACAAAGGTGACTCCAGTGTCTGCGATGCGTTCGACGCCTTCGAAGCCTAGTTGGTCCAACTTGCGCTCGATGAAAGCCGCAGTCTCGTGTTCTTTGAAAGAGAGCTCTGGATGAGCATGCAAGTGCCTGCGAATGTCAATCACATCTGCTAGGAACTGACCAGAAAGTGATTTGATTTGATCAATCATTGTCACTTGCGGTCAAAGGGATTTTAGCCGGAAGCAATAGGGCCGATGGGAACGCCTGCTTTACCTCTTTGTAGACCCTATAAGCGGCCAGACGATCGAAAAATTGCCCCCCTTTAACACGGTAGTTGGGTTGATAGTACTCAATTTTTGGCGCTAGCTCCAGATCAAGTTCTTCTGCTCGGTCCCTTGCTTCATAGGCCTCCTCACGGCTGAGCCCGGAGTACATCTGTATCGTGTATCCGTCCCATGAATTTCGCGATGCATTGCGGTCGACGATCATCGTCAATACGCTGTCTAGCTCCGGCGCAATATGACCTTCAAGGCTCCCGTTATCTACCCCGATGGACTCATTCGGTACAGCGTCCGGTAGTAGGGTCGGCAGTGGTTGGCGGTATACTTTCAGGTCCTCGGAGTACTCTGCTGAGGTAGAGGTCACAGAAGCTGCTTTACATCCTGCGAGTACTGCCAGCAGCAGCGCATATCGCAGGGTTCGATTTTTGATCAAGACTCGATGAGAACGCATTTGTTGTCTTTAATGTCCTGCTCCACGGTTTTGTACTTCACATCTTTCTTGACAGTTCCATCCGAGTACTGCACGCTGACTTTTTCGTTTCTGCCTGCTACTTTCTGCGACTTGACCGGTGCAGTTTTTTCCACTGGGGGTCGGTTGCCCTTGTTTCTGTCGTAGGCCAACGCCGAGCGTGTCTCCTCCTTGCTCTCCTGGTAGTCCTGCTTTTGCCTTCTCGTCTGTGCCTCACGTACCTGTGCCGGATCCTCCACAGGAATCTGAGCTTTCACGAGAAACGAAACGGTATCCTCATTCACTCGTCCAATGAATTGCTTAAAAAGCTCAAAGCCTTCGAACTTGTAAATGATGAGTGGATCCTTTTGCTCGTACACGGCATTCTGGACCGACTGCTTCAGGTCGTCCATTTCTCGAAGGTGTTCTTTCCACGCCTGATCGATGATCCAGAGGGTGGATACCTTTTCCATACCCGTAATGACTTCCTCTCCTTCGGTTTCCAATGCCTTCTCCAGGTTCACGCCGAATCCGATTTGCTTTTTGCCATCGGTGAAAGGGATCAGTACATTTTCGACGGTCTTGCCTTTGGCAGCATGTATTTGCTTGAGTACCGGTGCAGACTTCTCTCGGATCGACAGGTTTTTGCGCTCATAAGCACCATAGCCTTCTTCGTACAACTTTGCCGCGAGCTGCTCTTCCCCAATCTTTTCCAGCTCTTCCTGTGTGATCTGAAAATCGATACCGAGTACGGCGATTGTTGTCAATTTCAGATTGTCCAGGTTGTTGTCAAGCTTGGAATTGGCTGCGATGTCCTCACAGGTCTCATACAGCATATTCATGATGTCGAGTTGCAATCGTTCACCTTTGAGTGCATTGCGTCGTCGCTTGTAGATCACTTCCCGCTGTGAGTTCATCACGTCATCGTACTCGAGGAGTCGCTTGCGAATGGCGAAGTTGTTTTCTTCCACTTTTCGCTGCGCCCGCTCGATGGATTTGGTGATCATGCTGTGCTGGATGACTTCACCTTCCTGTAGCCCGAGACGGTCCATGATCTTAGGCATCCGCTCGGAGAATCCGAACAGTCTCATGAGGTTGTCTTCCAAGGAGACAAAGAACTGGGAGGAGCCCACGTCTCCTTGTCGTCCAGAGCGCCCACGAAGCTGCCTGTCCACCCGGCGTGACTCATGCCTTTCCGTGCCTATAATGGCCAGGCCTCCAGCTTCTTTACTTTCAGGTGTCAGTTTTATGTCTGTCCCTCGACCAGCCATATTGGTTGCGATGGTCACGGTTTTGGGCTTACCAGCCTCAGCCACTACATCTGCTTCTCGAGCGTGTTGCTTAGCATTGAGCACCTGGTGTTTGATCTTGCGCATATTGAGCATCTTGCTCAGGAGCTCAGAGATCTCTACAGAAGTTGTCCCCACCAATACGGGTCGATTGGCCTCGGTGAGTTCTACTATTTCGTCGGCTACGGCGTTGAACTTCTCACGCATGGTCTTATAGACCTTATCTTCCATGTCCTTTCGAACTATGGGCTTATTCGTAGGGATGACCACCACGTCCAACTTGTAAATGTCCCACAACTCTCCGGCTTCCGTCTCAGCAGTACCTGTCATACCCGCTAGCTTGTGGTACATCCGGAAGTAGTTTTGTAGCGTGATGGTGGCATAGGTCTGTGTCGCATCCTCGACCTTTACATTTTCCTTCGCCTCGATGGCTTGGTGTAGTCCGTCTGAGTACCGGCGGCCTTCCATCACCCTGCCTGTTTGCTCGTCGACGATCTTGACCTTGTCGTCCACCACGATGTACTCTGTATCCTTGTCGTACAAACAGTAGGCTCGGAGCAACTGATTCACCGAGTGAATTCGCTGAGACTTGATGTTATAGTCTTTGATGAACTCCTCTTTCTTGGATAGCTTCTCGCTTTCAGAAAGGTCTTCTAGTGCCTCTAGCTTGGCGATCTCGTTGCCGATGTCGGGGAGGATAAAGAAGCTACTGTCTTCGCCGGCTCCGGTGATCAGATCGATACCCTTTTCCGTCAGATCGATGCTATTCTGTTTTTCATCAATCGTAAAGTACAGAGGCTCATCGGCCTCCGGCATCATTTTTTGATTGTCCTGGAGATAGTAGTTTTCTATTTTTTGCAACGTCTGCCGAACGCCAGGCTCACTCAGATATTTGATCAGGGGCTTGTGTTTGGGCAAGCCGCGATAGGCACGAAACAGAGGAAGCGAACCGTCTTTGTCATTGTCATTTTTGAGTTGCTTCTTCGCCTCAATTAAGTACTCGCTGAGGAGCTTTTTTTGTGCGTCGACCAGTCGCTGGATCCTTGGTTTTAGTTCATAAAACTCATGCTCATCTCCTTTTGGAATGGGCCCACTGATGATGAGGGGCGTTCGAGCATCATCGACCAGAACCGAGTCTACCTCATCAACCATCGCAAAATGGTGTTTGCCTTGCACGAGTTCCTCCGTATCCCGTGCCATATTGTCCCTGAGGTAATCAAAGCCAAATTCATTGTTCGTGCCGTAGATGATGTCACATTCGTAGGCATTTTTTCTTTCCCTGGAATTCGGTTGGTAGTTATCGATGCAGGCGACAGATAAACCGTGAAATTGGAAAATGGGCGCGTTCCACTCTGAGTCTCTCCGCGCTAGATAGTCGTTTACGGTCACGACGTGGACACCTCGTCCGGCCAGTGCATTGAGATAGGCGGGCAGTGTGGCCACAAGGGTTTTCCCCTCACCCGTTGCCATCTCAGCAATCTTGCCTTGATGTAATACTACCCCGCCGATCAACTGAACGTCGTAGTGCACCATGTTCCAGACTACTTCAGTGCCGGCAGCATTCCATTCGTTGGCCCAAATCGCTTTGTCCCCTTCGATCGTCACATGCGGCTTTTCAGCAGCGTGCATCTTGTCATTCATATTGGCCGTGACGACCAATTGCTTATTCTCAGCGAGCCGCCTGGCCGTTTCTTTTACTACGGCAAATGCCACCGACAAAATCTCCAGTAGAACAACCTCGAGCTCTTCGTCTCGCTCTTCTTCCAGCTTATCGATTTGGTTGAAGATTTCTTCTTTCTGATGGATATCCAGCGACTTGTCTTCGTTGGCCTGGGTGTGAAGCGCAGCGATCTGGTCATCTATGCTTTTTAGTCGCTCAGCGATGATATCCTGTAATTCCTTTGTTTTGGCTCTTAGCTCATCATCTGTAAGGTCTCGAAGTTTTTCAAACTGCTCGTTGATCTTACCGACGTAGGGTACCAGCTCTTTCAGATCCCTATCTGCCTTCGTCCCAAATACTTTGGCTACCCCTTTTGAAATGAAATTGAACATTTGTTCTAGAAATATGTATTTCCAAAAATCGATTAAACCCGATCTGTGCCTCCATGCCCTTCTACATCGGAACGGGCGCCGGCACTAAAGCGGCAAGCGCTAGGCGCTGAAGTTTCCGCCAAGGTCAAAGTTAACGAAGCCTAGGTGTTTCTGAGTGGCCGCACCACTTTCTTTCACCCGTTCTCAACGTTGCTCATTTGGCCTTCAGGCCGAAAACATCACGCACCCCGGAGCAAAGGCCTTGCCGCAATCCGTTGATCGGAAAAATTGTCAGTCCATTGGTTAGATTTCGATTGTTCCCGAAAATACCTCTTGCGCAGGTCCGCAGAGAAATATATCTGTAAATCGGTGGCCATCTATGCGGAAGCTTACAGACAGTTCACCACCTTTTGTCGAGATCTTGACCGGACTCTCGTAGCCCTCCAGCGATGCAGCGATGGCAACGGCAGTGACACCAGTTCCACAGGAGAGTGTTTCATCCTCTACACCACGCTCGTAAGTACGAACTTTTAGGGTTTCCCCCTTTTCTACAAAGTTGACATTAGTTCCCTCGGGCTCGTAGTCCATTGAGTACCGAATCTTGCGCCCCATAGCCTTGACGTCCTGGCGATCAAGGTCTTCGACAAACTGTATGTGGTGTGGGGATCCATTATGGATAAAAAAGTCGGTGCCCCTTCGTTCGACTGCCAAAATATCGTGAAGTTGAAAGTTGACGTTGCCGTTCCGAAAAAAGGCCTGGTGTACGCCGTCGGTGGTTTCGAAGGTGGTTCGATCGGAAGCAAGACCGATGCTGCGTGCGAAACTGACCGCGCATCTGCTACCATTTCCGCAAAGACTTTGTGAGCCGTCGCTGTTGAAATAGATCATGCGAAAGTCCAGATCGTCGTGCGATTCGATCAGCATAAGACCATCCGCGCCGATACCAAATCGACGATCGCATAGCTTGGACACCATCTTCTTATCCTTCGGAAACCTTAGATCGCGGTTATCAATCACCACAAAATCGTTTCCTGTCCCCTGGTATTTAGTGAAAGCTAGTTTCATGACCGGGCTTCAAGATCAAGCCTACCGTCAATAGATCGCTAGGCACTGGCAAGAAATCGATAAATATTAGATGCGCTCCTTGATTCGAGCGGCTTTGCCTTTGCGGCCTCGGAGATAGAATAGCCGAGCTCTTCTCACCTTTCCTCTACGGACTACCTCGATTTTCTCAATATTGGGTGTCAGTAGGGGAAAAATTCGCTCTACTGCTACGCCGCTTGAGATCTTTCTTACCGTGAAGGTCTCGCCACTTGAGTTTTTATTCCGGATCTGCATCACAGTACCCTGAAACTGCTGAATTCGCTCTTTATTTCCTTCCTTGATTTTGTAGTGTACGTTCACTGTATCACCAGGCCCAAAAGAAGGCATACCCTCTCTGGTTGCTTTGCCTTGGTCTTCTTCTACAAACTTCAATAACTCGCTCATGGCATTTATCTTTTCAGTCTACCTTCTTGAAAAAGGAGTGCAAATATAGCTGTTTTGATGAATAACCCACAGCCTTGACATTCATTTAATCGGTAAATGGTCAGTCCAGTAAATCCGGCCTTCTTTCCTGGGTACGGCGCAAGGCTTGCTCATGGCGCCATGCGTTGATTTTAGCCTCATGGCCCGAGCGTAGCACTTCAGGGATATCCCAGCCTTTGTAAGTATCAGGTCTTGTGTACACAGGAGGCGCCAGTAGATTATCCTGAAAAGAGTCAGTCAAGGCACTGGTTTCATCATTGAGTACCCCCGGCACCAGTCGGATTAGGGCGTCTGACAGTACCATAGCAGCTAATTCTCCTCCGGAAAGTACATAGTCTCCGATGCTGATCTCCCGGGTGATGAGGTGTTCTCGTACCCGCTCATCTACCCCCTTATAATGGCCACACAGCAGAATGATGTTTTGCTTCAGTGACAGTTGGTTGCATAGGCTTTGAGAGAGGCGTGTACCGTCTGGTGTCAGGTAGATCACTTCATCGTATATCCGCTTTCCCTTCAATCCTGCAATGCAAGCATCGATAGGCTCTATCATGAGTACCATCCCGGCTCCTCCGCCATAGGCGTAGTCATCGACGTTCTTGTGCTTGCTTGTGCTGTAGTCGCGAAGGTTGTGAATAGCGATCTCCACTAACCCTTTGGATTGCGCTCGCTTCACAATGCTCTGATTCATGGGCCCCTCGAATAGATCAGGGAGACACGTAATGATATCGATTCTCATGCTTCAGACAGATACAGGTCCAGCAGGCCTTCCGGCAAAATAGCACGGATTGTCCGGTGCTCGTGGTTGACCTCGATCATCACTCCATCCTGGGTGGGGACCAGTACTTCTTTTTGGGTCTCGTCATGCAATACCCCGAGCAGTTGGTTGTTCGGAAGAGAATAGATCGTTTCGACTTTGCCAACCAGCTGTAGATCGTCGTAGAGTTGGTAACCTACCAGTTGGTGATAATAGAAGGCGCCATCCGGTAGATCAGGGAGCATGCTCGTCGGGAGCCAAAGCTCCGTGCCTACCAGGTGTTTGACCTCTTCAATGGACTGGAAATCCTCAAATGATGCAATGGCTTCATTTCCTCTGATTTGAAGAGAAGTAATAAAAAAAGGAACCAGTGCTCCCGCTTGATTGAGAAATACTGATTCCAGTTCTTTATAGTACAGGGCGTCGTCTACATCGAGATACAGCAGGACGCTCCCACTCAATCCATGGGTTTTCTTAATGTACCCTAATTGATAGGCATCATCAAAACCCATGTAAGTAACTTATTCCTTTGTCTCTTCCTCAGATGCTGCGGCCTCTTCAGCGGCTGCTTCTGGTGCCTCATCGGCTACGGTAGCTTCAGCAGCCTCCTCTACTGCTTCTGCAGCCCCCTCTACTGCTTCAGCAGTCTCCTCTACTGCTTCTTCAGCCTCAGCGGCCATCTCTTTCTCAGCCACGTCTGCGTTGGCTTCAGCAACCTCTGCGGCTAGTGCTGCTTCTGCTTCTTTCTTCTTTGCGAGTTGCGCATCGATTCGGGCTTGATTGACCTTCGCTTCCGCTTCTAGTTTCGATTTCTTCTCATCTTCCCTCTCCTTCTGCAACTTGTCTACTTTTGTTTGGATTTGGGAATCCTTTTGAGCCAGCCATTCTTCCAACTTCTTGTCGGCATCTTCTTGGGTGATGGCTCCTTTGAGCACACCAAGCTGCAGGTGCTTTCTCATCATCACTCCCCGATATGAGAGCATAGCGCGCACGGTATCTGTAGGTTGCGCCCCGTCCATGACCCATTTGAAAGCGCGCTCGACATCAATATCGACCTGGGCTGGGTCGGTATTCGGATTGTAGATTCCGATTTTCTCAATAAAGCGTCCATCTCGTGGAGCTCGTACGTCAGCGACGACCACATCATACATCGCTCTTTTCTTGCGACCTCGTCGCGCCAATCGAATTTTTACAGGCATAATTTTTTTTGTTT
>JBCCXG010000070.1:0-15114 GCA_039191945.1 Bacteroidota bacterium | reverse complement strand
TAGGTGTTGGTCGCATTTTCGGTAGCTACGTTGAGCACACCATCGTAAGTGCCACCGTTGGCGAAATCAGGATCGCATACGGTGTTGGCTGTTTCTGAGTCCTTGGTAGCGGAAGGCAGGTCCGGTATTTCATCGACGAAGACGGTCACTGGCGCGGAAGTACAACCTGTATTTCCATCGACAGCGATGATGGTGTAATCATCGGAAGCAAGTCCTGTGAATGCGTTGGTAGAGTCGCCTGCGGAAGTAGAGAGGAAGGTACCAGAGGTGGTATCGGCCCCGCTCCACCATAGGAAGTAGAAGTCAGAGAGGTCGGTTGACCCATTGACTTGGTTGACGGTGACGGCTCCGTTAGGATAGTCAGAGCTTCCGGTACAGACGGTGACATTGGCTACTGTGGCATCGGCAGAGGCGAATGTAGGATCGGCCGATGGATCATTGCCGATCGCAAATTCCAAGGTATCAGCGCAAGCATTTGCGATGCTTTGCATGATGACCGTAAAGGTCACATTGCCAGGAATGTTATTGACTGTAGTACCACTATTCGTAATAGTGGCATCCGGAAGGCGCGTCAAAAGATCGTCCGCTATGTTCGTCGACTGGCCATAGAACCAGCTAAAATTGTAATCACTATCAAGGCCTGTGCCGGGTGTGATATCGATCACCCCGTCGAAGGTACTTCCGTCAGTGATAAAGGTGGTATCGCATACAGTGTTGTCCATGGAACCAGCACCGATCGCGGAAAGGGTAGCGGTCGGTAGATTTGGATCATCAATGATGGAGAAGGTCTGTTCCGCAGATCCGCAACCAGTAGGCGCGGTCACCACAACCGTGTATTGACCACCACTCAGGCCACCAATTGAATCTGTAGCAGCACCTGCAGGAGTGCCGGCAGCAAAGTCGTTATCTGCCAATGCAGTACCTGTGGCGTCAGCACCTTGGTACCATTCGAAAGTGTAGCCGGTCAGGTTCGTAACAGGACTTACGCCATCAAAGCTGACGTCGACTGCTATTGCTCCATTTTGTGTGGTAGTGCTACAATTTGTCTTATTGGCACTAGACCTAAGGGCTATGGTTGGGTACACTGGTGTGGAGTTGAGTGTGTAGGTTCGGACAGCAATACATCCAGACCCATTACCAACACTCACTGTGTAGGTACCCGATGTGCGGTTACTGATTGTGCTTGTACTTGCCACGAAAGTACCCGTAGTATCGGAACCCTGGAACCAACGGAAAGTGTAGTTGGGATCCGAATCGTCGAACAAAATCGGGTCGCCACCGCCATCTACTTGATCGGCCTGAGAGGCAAACGCTGCCAGTACACCAGTCCCTACGCCAGATCCGCAGTCGTTACTTGGTGTCTCATTGATGGTGATCGTAGGTGTGTAAGGCTCGTCAAAGATGAAGATGGTCTCCGGCTCGGATTCACAACCCGTAGCGTTGTTGACCGCAACCACGGTGTAGCTATTTTGACCTACTGGTTTAGTGCCATTGTAGTTGGTTTCGCCCAATCCAGTGATGGTGTAGGCCGTCTGGCCGGTGATTAAGCTGTCTGCGTCAACGACATCTCCGTAGTACCAGCGGAAAGTGTGGTTTGTTTCACCAAAAGTAGCATCTTCGGCGACATCTACCGTCGCGCTTCCCGAAGGCGTATCGCATGAGGCATTGTTATTAGAAGTAACACTAATGGTGGGTAGCGCAAGAGAATCCTGGATAGTAACGTTCAACTGACTTTCACATAGAATGTCGTTGTTTCTTACGTCTACACGGTAGTTTCCTTGCTCAAGGCCCGTAAAGGTGAAGCCAGTAGATCCAACAGTGACCGTTTCTGTCTGCAGGAGGTTAGGAGTACCATTGATATCGTACAACCTAAATCGGTAAGAAACGGGCTCCGTAGAGGAGGATGCAGTGACTGCGATCGTTCCATTACCCGGTGTCCCACAATTGGTATTTTTGGTGGTGGGTGCTACGATAGAGGGGTTATCTGGTACGTCAGCGATAGAAACGGGTACCGGAGTTGTCTCACAACCAGAGGCATTGTCAACCGCACTGACGGTGTAAAAGCCACCTGCCAAGCTTTCAAACAACCCGGTGGTATTGCTGGTGATAGCGGTAGCTGTACCAAAACCACTATAGAGGGTGTAGGTGTATGATATATCTGCTGCAGTATCCCTTGGTGTGATGAATTCGCTTGCATCAATAGATCCGTTAGGGTTACTTGCATCGCACGTGCGATTGTCATTGCCGGCTTCGGAGCAGGTGATATCGGCCTGCTGGAAGCTCACGTCACCGGTGTTTTGGATGGTGCCATCAAAGGTGGAAGGCGTCGCCAGACCATTTGCCATGTTGGGCACTGTCGTGCCGGTAATGTTATTAAAGTCCCAATATCCTACGAGGCCTTCTTCGTTCCCCGTTAGCTCCATGCACATGTGGGCTAGGATAGAATCCGCCGAAAGTGCTCGGTTGTAAACACGCACTTCGTCCATGATGCCGGTGAATTTTCCATAGCCAGGATTGTTGTCCTGACCGATCTTCATGGTATTTCCCGTATTGATCAATATACCAGAGCCTACGTGATTAGAGGCGCCAATTTCAACACCATTGGCATACAATCGCATGTCCCCAGTTGTACCATCCCAGGTACCTGTCACGTAGGTCCATCCATTCGTCTGGTAAGAACTGTTGATACGACCTCGTCCACCGCTACTGGTACGTACCACAAAGGCTAAACCGTTATGATTGTCTGACCACAACAGGACCTGGCCCTCTCCTGTAGAGCCAGAAGAGAAGACGCGATGATCATTGTCGTAGTTAGTCTGAGTGAAGTTGGCCCAGTACGAGATCGTAAGACCATTAGTTGGAGCACCGGCAACACCCGTACCCGTACCAAACATCTGAGGAATTTCGATAAATCCACTAGTTCCGAACTGCACGGACTCATCGGTGTCTACATTTCGTGTCGTTTCAAATGCGGGGATTTCGAAAGTCTCCTCCACCGTGAACTCTCTGAGGGTTTCACAGCCAGTCGCTTCGTTGGTGACAACAAGTGTGTACGGCCCGCCGGGTAAGCCATTGGCCTGAGAATCTTCGTTGCTCAAACTAGAGCCAGAGATGGCTCCAGGGAGTCTGTTTTCTGCCAGTGTATTGCTTCCGGCATACCATTCGAAGTCATATCCAGTTACTGTATTGGCACTGTCGCCGTCTGCTATCGCAGTACCGTTGAATGTAGCGCATGAAGTATTTGGGGTGGTTTCGATCTTCGGGTTGGGGAAGACTACTGATGATCCGACTGGAACTGACAATGGCGCAGATTCACATCCCGTTCCGTCTGTTGCTGTCACGGTATAAGTTCCCACGCCTAAGTTGGCATAGGTCGCACCTGCGGCACCTGTGCCGCTAAAGTCCGGGGTGCCAACCGCTACCTCCCCATCATACCATTCGAAAAGAATACCGTCTACTTGACCACCTACATTGACCTCGATGGATCCGCTATTGGGGTCAGAGCAGCTTGAAACATCTGACACCGAAACTAGTTGTGGGGCATCCGTCGGGGCTAGCGAGGTTCCAATCTCTACAGATCCTTGTTCCGTACAACCGGTGGCCAAGTGCAGCGCCTGCACAATGTAAGTGCCTGCATTTGCACTGGTCAGAGAAGCACCCGTAGCAATGGGTGTACTTGTATCATCGCTATCAAACCAGGTGAATGTATAACCAGCCGTAGTGGTACCCCCACCTGCTTCCATGATTTGAACACTTGCCGCACCATTTGGTGTCACACAGTTCGTAAGATCCGTGGTTGAGACAGTTTCGACCGTAAAGGTTCCTGGCGTGCGTCGCTGGATTACGACCGTGTCTATCTCCGAGTAGCAATTGCCAGAGGCGTAAAATCCTCGTACCAAATAGGTCCCGTCAGCCATTCCATTGTAAGAGGAGCCCTCATACAACAAATTGAGGAAGTTCTCATCGTACCATTCGAAGGTGAACCCATCTGCTTCCGTGAATTGTCCGGTTCTTTCCTCAGTAGTACCGGTCACCAAGACGTTATCAAGGTAATACCTTTCGTTATTGGCTGTATTGCGCATTCGTACCCGGATCTGCAACGTGCTTCCGTTGATGCCGGTTTGTGTGACGTTCTCAAAGCCGAAACTGCCTCGGTGACGGGCAATTTGCGTCTCCGTACCATCGACGATCATGTAGACCCTGACGTCGTCCTGGTTGTTTTCCATATTCCCGGAAGCCGTCAGATCTACTGAAAAAGCGACATCGTCGAATGTACTAATGTCCAATTCAGCAGATCTCCAATTCACATTTCCATCGGTGTCGTTTGCTTCGAATGCTTTGGTGCCTAGTCTTGAGCTGACTGCCGCTAGGTCTGTATTGTTGGCTTCGGTTCTAGTCCAAGCCGTGAGCCCCGTATCCTCGGTCGTACCATTACCTAAATCCTCAAAGTTCTCGAAGTAGACCGTCTCGGTGCCTCCGCCGAGCGTACCTTCGTAGTACGCCGTGGCTTCTCCATTGTCAGGGGCGTCGTCGGTACACTTCTCATTGTCACTTACTATCTGAGTTTGTAACTCGAAGGGGACCGATTCTACAGCCCTTGTCGCGAGGTTATTACCCGTTTCACATTCAGGAATGCTCGCGGTGGTGATGACTACTGGTGGCTCGCTTCCCGCGTCGTTGATCAGTATGTAAAGGTCAAAATCTCCACCAGGACCATCTACAGTCATGGTTACTGTTTCTGTGCTCCCAACGGTGAAGTTGTTCAAGATATAGATGTCGGTATCTACGAGTTCCGCGTCGGGCGTGCGTGGATCTCCATTATAAAAGGCCACAGGTAAAGTACCAGAGAGATCCGTGTCTCCATCATTTCGCAATTCAAACGTGACATCAAACTCTGTCTCTGGGCAGAAAGAGCTACCCGCATCGTTGATGCTGATCAGATTGATATCAGGTGAGACGAAGGAAGGACATCCATCAGCCTCGAGGATTGTTGATTGAGTAAGGAAGGTATTGAGTGGTCGATTGTCAGCGGAGCCATCGTCGCAATCCGATCCGAAGACCGCCGTATGATCCTGCTGCTGAGCTGGGATACGCAAATCATCATCTACGTTCACGTTATAGTAGCCGTGTTGGTTCCAAACCGTACGAGATGGCTGCCACACTTCGCCATTGGACTCGAAAATCCTGACTTGGGCAAACTCTGAATTAGAATACGGGTTGAAGCTCAGGTTATCGCTGGTATAGCAAGTCACACATATTTCACTCGCTGCATCTCCGTCGACATCTGCTACAATTGGATATTCTTCTTGCGTTCGCGAAATACATGGTGCCGTATTTCGTGTACTTCCGTCTGTTCCGTCGATGATTAATAACTGACTCTCACTTCTATAAATGGTTTCGGCCGCATTATCCCCATCAAAGTCGAAAAGGGTACATCCGGTAAATCCAGAAGAACCCTCTTTGATCCCCTTGATCCAAAGTGGCTGAAAGTTCTCATCCAATGAATAAAGCTTTTGGTCCGATACATAGTTGGCATTGAGCTGGCCATCCCCATCTACATCGGCGATGTTGATTCGCCCCGTACCTCTTGGGTGATTGTTGGTGGGATCGGTGTACGTCACGACGGTCTCATTTTCCACATCCCAGAAGAACACGGTGGTAGTTCCTCGGTAGTCGTTGCCGAGCGCTCCCGGGAGGAGGACGTCCACAAAACCATCTTGGTTGTAGTCGGCCACTGAGACACAAGACCAGTTCTCACCGCCCCAATTGGGGTAGTATTTGGGATGATATCTTCCGGTAACCCCTTGAGCAGAGAGCACATCGTTCATGTCCCGTACGAGTGTCTTGGTGCCAGCGGTAATGTTGATCGCCCAGATTTCATTACCTGTGATCAATTCCATACCCGCACAGTCAGTACATTCGGCGTCATCCAAAATGTCGATCGCCATGGAGCCGTGGGTGTAGTCTACTTCCAGGTTGCCAGACTCCGCCACGATGACGGCGCCAGTCAATGCATTTCTAATCTCATCGCCATAGTAGAGTTCTGCCTGACCGTCACCGTTAAAGTCAGCTAGTCCCAGTACACCTACTTTGTCGCCGACCACTACCGACCAAAGCTCTGTACCATCACAAGTGAATGCTGCCAGATCTCCATTGCCTCTGTCTTCCCCGACGAAGATCTCAGCACACTCATCACCATCGATGTCTCCGATGGCAATGCCGTTTTCGGGTTGGAAGCTAAGCGGGATTTGGAATTCAGTGTTGCCAGTTACACCGTCGAGTACCGAGACATGTTGGGCATGCTTATTACTCACGACGATTTCAGGTGTACCATCTTGGTCGATATCTCCAACCGTAGGTACAGCGTGGCTATTCGCCGTCCGGTCCTCAGAACCCCACTGTACCCTAATAGAGAAAGAGGGATCCGATGTTGGTTCATCTTGGCAAACTACGGAGTTGCCGAAGAAGAAGTCCGAACAACTTGAACCCCCGGAACACTCTGAATCGAAACAGTCCACGAAGCCGTCTCCGTCATCGTCGATACCGTTATCACAGTCTTCCTGAGCCAAGAGAGGTAGGGAAAAAATAGTAGATAGCAGTAAAGTAAAAGTGGTCTTTCTGATCTTTTCCATTGTATATACTGGCAATAAAATACTATTATTTATACGATAAGTACCATAATAGTAACCTTCGCGCCGCTTTTTACGTCCGATCGTGCTTAGATTCTTCTGCAATTGGTCAACTTTATTTGTCAAGAAGTCTTCTGCCTAAAAACGACTAAAGTTACCGTATTTCTGACCCCGGTATTATTATAATAATGGATAGTAATAATCCAAGCTTAGCGAACTGGTGAAATCTCCGTTGAGTGGGAATTATCGGGCAAGCAGAATGCTCCCACTTTGGCTCAGTTGCTCGTCTTCGCATTCGAGAACAAAGTAATAAATTCCTATGGGAGAATCGGCCCCACTTGAGGTGCCATTCCATACACAGTCATCCTCAAATGGTGAATCAGCGACTAAAATGTTCCTTCCACGACTATCGAAGATGTGCACTTTGCATCCCGACACGGTGGAGCTATTGAGTATTTCCCAACATTCAAAACCAAGACCATCTCCATTCGGGGAGAAGCCGGTCCTGGGGAGCAAGTTGTTATTAAGCAAAGTCACATTGTCGGTCTCATTGCATCCATTCACATCCACTGCCGAAAGGGTCACTTCAGTCATGGAGCTTCGAGGAAACGCGGTCGTTTGCGATCCCGTGCTATCGGTAAAAATTACCCGAGGCTCCCACAGGAAATTCGATCCATTGGAGGCCCGAAGGTTGACGCCATTGGCCATGGCAGGGATGGTGATGGTGCCGTCTATGATTTCAAGATCGTCACTTACTATGGAGATCCCGGAGTTGGCAAAGTCTTCGATAGTCGTGGTGTCCCGAGTCACGCAGCCGATGGGAGTCAAAATCGTTACCGTGACTGTCGCTGTCGATCTCCCATCTGTCGTATTAATGAATGCCAGGTTTTGATCTGCAAATTGGGTGAGGGTATCTGCCAACCCGGTACTAATGTCTATCCAGTCATAGGACAACTGACCGGTGTCGACCTCCAGGGCGAGGCTGTCACTTGGGCACTTTTGATTGCCGTCCGGTGTCAAGATAGGTAGTTCGGGAATTTCCGAAACCGCAATCACACTCGTCGCTGTATCCAGACAGCCTGGGAGCTCAATGTACTCTACCGTCAGGGTAGCAGAAGAGCTACCCGCTGTTGTGTAAGTATGTGTCACCGTGGTGCCTGTATCTCTGCCGACGCTGTTTCCCGCTGGATCAAAATACTCCCAGAGCTCATTGATCGTGAATCCATCCTCTCCTTCAGAACTGGACGAAAGGCTCAAGGCCACATCGATGCAAATCTCATCGGCTGCATTGAGCTGGGCCGCAGGTGGAGGGACTTCTGTTATCGTAATAGGCTCGGAGGGACGATTGCATCCCGCCTGGGTGAGTATAACCCGATAGTCCGCCGAGGTATCCGCCGTGATACTGGTGGTCGTTGCGCCGGCGATATCTGTACTATCCCTCCTCCATTGGTAAGTCACTCCGCCGATGTCACGTATTTGGAGGGTCGTACTTTCACCCTCACAGAATGTATCTTCCCCCTGATTGATAACCGTCACCACTGGTACAGGCAGTACTTCGATCACCGCAGATGCGGCTGGGCTTTTGCAGCTCCCACTGTCCTCGATCTGCAGCTCGTAAGTACCTCCATTGGCCGGGGTCGAGCTTGGAATCGCGATGGAGCTGCTCGTGGCTACCGAATCGAAACCATTCGGTCCCGTCCAGTAGAAATTTGTGGCCGAGGAGGAAGTGCTGAGGACCAAATCGTCACCCGAGCACAAAGAAGTAGTAGAGGTGATGGTGGGCGTGCTAACAGAAATCGATCGTACCGTAAAGTTGGCTGGATCCGACATCACGGAGCAGAGGCCATCGTCGGTTTGCAACTGTGCCCGGACCTGAATATCCGTCGTATTGCCTGAGATATCAAAAGTGTTTGTTGTGCTTGAGCCATCAACCACAAAGCCTGAGCCTGCATCTACTTCCCAGGTATAGGAAGAGGCAATGGTATTGACCGCCTCGATCTCGAACGCCACGCCATTGCAGAAAAAGTCAGTATCGGGGGTGATTGAAGGGATGACGCAATTATTATTGACAATTACCGAAAGGAAGCCCACCTGACCTGTCCTACTATTGCTAGTAAAGGCTAGGTCGGTCTTTGCGTCGCCGTTGAGATCACTGAGTACAATATTTCTGGAATTAAAGCTCAAGGCGACGTTATTCGTGGAGAAATCGGTTGCGGCGATGTCGGCGCCGGCCGTGATGTTATTGATTACTACGTTGAGACCATTCGCTTCTTCGTCTTCAGAAGCGACGGCAAGATCAAGATCTCCATCGCCATCTATGTCACTAACGGCGATTCCCCAACACTGTGGTAATGTTTGAACCTGAATGGGGTTGTCAAAAGTAGGTTGTGAACCTGTAGTTGTTGTGCTGTTCTGGGCGATGACCACGTTGCCGTTGTCGCGATTGAGCTGGACATCCGTCGCTGCAATATCCATCAGACCGTCACTATTAAGATCCCCCAAGACAACATTTCGTAGTTCAGCATTCGGTACGTTGATTGTTGTAGGCCCACCGAAGTTGAGATTAGATGCGACGCTTTCGTTATTATATATATATATGTTGTCCGACGACAACTCCGTCAAAACAACTTCGGGGGTATTGTCTCCGTTGAGGTCTCCAAGCGCTACACCGCGTAGAGCTCCTGCACCGGAGGGTCCTTGTATTTGGAAAGGAGTACCTTGAAAACTTAGGCTTCCACCGCTGCTCTCATTAAGAAATATATCCACTTCTTGATTGGTAGCGTTGCCTACTACCAGGTCGATCCTGCCATCTCCATCCATGTCCGCAGATTGAATGACCTCCGGGTTTCTGATCGTATTGGCATCATCCCTGGGTATCAAAAGCGCGATGGTGGGTGTCGTTGGGAAGCTAGTGCTAAGCGATCCTGAGCCCGTGTTCTCATAAATGAATACTTCGTCGTTGCTACTCGCTCCCTCGGTAGCGATGAGCTCCGGGAAGCCGTCGGCGGTCAAGTCGAGGCAAATAAGTTTGATCGTTGGGTCATCTCCGAGCCGGACAGGTCCTGCGAAGGATACACCGCCAACGGGCGTACTTGTGTTCTCATAGACCAACAGTTCTGAAGTCTCCGCACTACTGGCAGGGGCCTCATTGTTGGTGACTGCAACATCATTGTCTCCATCCCCGTCAAAATCACAAGTGCAGATATCGTAGGTTTGAACCTCTCCCGTGCTGAGATTGAAAGGGGTCGCCAAATTGGCGGTCGAAAAGGTGGTATTGCCAAACGTATAGATAAAGTACTTCGAAAAGGTGGCACTCAGGTCGGTGTTTAAATTGGTATAAAAAATTGGGCCTGAAGTGGCGCTTTCCGGAACCTGGAGGGTCAGTGTATTCACGGTTGCACTGGTAATCGTCGCCTTTCCCGCTCCAAGGTAGACCTGATTTTCGGTTACCGTCGTGGAGAATCCCGATCCAACCAAAGTGATCGTCTCGCCTACGCCAGCAGCGATTGGGTCCACACTGTTGATAAAGGGCTGAGCCGACATTTCCTGAACGGTTAGAAGGACGATAAGGATGGGTATGAATCTCATCATGACTAGTTGTTCACTTTAAGCACCCAGATCCCTTCGTAACCGGGACGCTGTTTGATCCTACTCTTTTCTCTCTGTGCTGCCTCGACATTGTCGGATTCAAATAATACCACGTAATAGTACCCGCGTGCACTGACATACCCTACCTTGGCGTCGTGGTAACCCCTTTGAAATAATCGATCACTGTAGCGCTCTGCATTGTCGAATACTTCAAAGGATCCGGCAATCACATAATTGCCCTCTTCCAACTCCAAAAGGTGAGTTCCCTTCCGAACTTCTAACGGCTCGTCTGATGCGGCCAACTCTTCAATACTCCGAAAATCCTGGGTCAAGTCTGGGTCTACACGGTCCTCTTCCACGGTCAATGGTGCCGGCTCAGGTTCGGTATCGGTTGCGGCCGCGACAGCGGCGGCAGTTGCAGCTGCTGCGCCTACAACAGGTGCTGTGGGATTGATGTCGTTTGTATTTTGAGAGGCTACTTCGGCAGACTCCTCCGGAAGTTCCTGGTCGTAGTCAATTCCCTGCCATTTGACGACCTGCTGTGGTTGACCGTTGATGGTTCTGGTTAGTAGGAGCGCGACCTCTTTGCTACCGTCCATCGCTGTCCGCTCGCGATATCTGCCCGAGGCTGCGAGATCCCATCTCTCACTGGGTGTGTCTGCCGGCACCCAGGTCACGACGTTTCTCGGTCCATCGCTGAGCACGACATTAGCGACCAGGGCCTTCTCGCGTTCACCAAAGTCATTGACCCGTTCCACATTCGGTTGTTCGATGATAGCGGCGGCAACAGGGACTATGGTGAGGGCGTCAGGATCAACAGCTTCAGCGCCTTCAGGCCTGGAATCTCGTAGCTCAGCAAGCTTGCGTTCTCGTTCCAGTTCGGCTTTACGGGCCCGCTCCTCAGCACTCAGGCGATGACTTTTGATGAAAGAGGAGGCGTGACTCGCGTGCTTCTTCTTGGATCCTAGATGCCATCCAATATGGACCTCATGAGTGGCACCTAAGGCATTGGAAATGTTGGAGTTACCCATTTCATAGGAGTAACCTACGGCAAAGGTTTCCGCCACTTTGATCCCCAGTAGTCCGATGATGTTGTTGTCCTGTCGGTAGGTCGCACCGGCCCATATGAGGTGTTTTAAGTGGAAAATTAGCGTTCCCTCGTACATATCTTCCCCGACATCACTGTACCTGTATATGACGTGCGGCTCTATGGCTACGTCATCACTTAGGTGGCCCCTGTAATTGGCTTTAAACATGATGTTGTCCAAGGGACTGACCCTGATTGGACTCATCGTCTCGGTAGAAATAGCATCATATGTTATCAGGTTGGGTATGGACACGCCAACGTTGAAGTGCCCTGAGTGATAGGTGGCACCAAAGTCACCTATCATATAGGTGCTATTCTCTGCGATATTGACGAATGCCGGGTCGGTTGGTGAGTCAATTTCTCCAAGGTCCAAAGTGTTAGTTCCTCCACCAACAGACAGCCCAAATCGTAGATAATGGGTCCGATCGACGGTGACCAGATAGCTAGCGGATACCTTACCCCATGTCGTATTAAGAGGTCCAATGGACTCGTTGAATGCCATAATACCCAGGCCCACCCCTCCTTTGAGCGGAGTGTGAAAGTTCACATTTGATATGGCCGGGGCGTCCTGTATATTTAACCATTGTTGCCGATAGAGCGCAAAAAATACCGAGTGCCCCTCGACGCCAGCGTAGGCCGGATTGTATAGGTAAGGATTGAGAAAGAATTGATTGTAAACGACGTTGATTTGTGCTGAAACGCGGAATGTAGAGAGAATACAAATTATGCCCAAAATGAAGAGGGCTTTTTTATGGGGAGAAAAAATGAATCTCTGACCGAAGGTTCCTTGCAGCATTTTAAAAGTGTAAATATAACGGGCAATTTGTATTATTCTAATATATCGATCGTTATAAAGGAAAAATATTTTTAGATTATGCTTATATTTCTTTTCAATATTTCAAGATGACAGCGATTCTAAAACGTTATTTTTCGCTATTATTACAGTCTAGAATCGGTTATAGATGAATAGGGCAGTTTTTGTCATTGTTGTACTACTGGGTATTTCTTCCCAAGCGTCGGCCCAATATTGGTTTGGTCCAAAGGTAGGTTTTCATAGAACAGATCACGTTTACCAGCAGTCAAATTACAAATCAGACTCATTCAATGTCGCTGCCGACTATAACTTCCAGGTCGGCGCAGTGCTGACGTATGATGCCTCCGACAGATTTTCTGTTCATACGGAGCTCAACTACGAACAGTACCGTAAAAATCTCGAAAGCATAGATACAGTGAATTTTGCTTTTAGCAAGATGAACTATGGCTTTTTGACCGTGCCATTTCTTATGAGATTCAACTTTGGCAAGGCCCCTTACCTTTTCTATGTCAATGGAGGCACCAAGCTGAGCTATTGGTTGTATGGTAACGGGCGAATGGAAAATTCATTTCTGCAAGAAGCCGAAGACCCAGTCCTCAATTACACTTTGGTTTTTAATGCCAATGATGATTTTTCAAAACTCCATCTCGAACGACCTAATCGGTTGCAGTACAGCCTATTAGTTGGAGGAGGTGTCTACTTTGACTTGTTGAATCAAGCCCGAATTATGCTCGATATTCGGTACAATTTTGGGCATAGCAATATGGGATTCAATGGCTCCGTCGACTGGGATTTCGAGAGTTACGTTGAGAATTTTGAGTATCGTCACAACACTCTTTCCGTCTCCATCGGTTATATGTTTGAGTACAACGCCCAACTTCGAAGACAGGGTAGAAGTACCAACAAGTTGAGTAACCGAAAGAGATAAGCTTACATGAGAGTAGCCTGGTCGGAGGTGTATTGCCATCCCCTGCCTAAAAACCATCGTTTTCCAATGAGCAAATACGAGCTCCTGCCTCAGCAATTGCTGCACGAAGGGACGCTTGATCCTACAGATCTTTTCCAGCCAGAGGATGTGTCTGAGGAGGTCATCACCAGGACCCACGATTTGACCTATTGGGAGAAATTGAAGGTTGGTGGGCTTTCGCCATCAGAAATTCGCAGAACCGGTTTCCCCTACAGCGAGCAATTGATTCGGAGGGAAGTCAACATCATGAGTGGTACATTGGCCGCGACTGCATTTGCCCTGGAAGACGGTGTGGCGTTGAATATCGCCGGTGGCACACACCACGCATTTGTGGATCGTGGCGAAGGCTTCTGCTTGCTAAATGATCAGGCGATCGCATCAAATTACCTGCTAGACAATGAAATGGCCGCTTCCATTCTGATCATTGATCTGGATGTGCACCAAGGGAACGGGACCGCCCAGATTTTTGAAGATGAACCGGCCGTTTTCACCTTTAGCATGCACGGAGCCAAAAATTACCCACTGGAAAAGGAGTCCTCAGATTGGGACATACCGCTCCCGGATGGCACTGGAGACGGTGAATATTTGGACCACCTGGATGACGCGCTGGTGACGCTTTTTTCACGATTACAGCCAGATTTTGTGTTTTACCAATGTGGTGTGGATGTGCTGGCCAACGATCGCCTGGGTCGACTCAACCTCAGCCTTCAAGGGTGCCGCGAAAGGGACAAGAAAGTGCTAAATGCTTGTCGAGCACATGGCGTGCCATTGGTGGCTTGTATGGGCGGTGGATACTCGCCAACGCTGGCGGAGATTGTAGAGGCTCATGCCAATACCTTTCGACTAGCTAGAGAGATTTTTGACTAGAATTTTGCACTGGACCGGGGGGTGGAACTAAAGGAGATCTGTCTGAAAGACTGTCACTGAGTGCGGTTTTTTTCATATTTTTATCTCTACAAACAAAACCAAACCAAGTGTTCCAGGCATTTCTCAAGTTCCTAGGTGGCGAGCCAGGAGAAGAAAAGCGCATGTGGCTTTTGCTCGGCAAAGGCTTCTTCATGGGCATCTTCATCGCGTCCTATCAGATTGGTTCTGAGACACTTTTCCTGCAGGTTCTTGGCCAAAAATATTTGGCGCCGGCTTTCTTTGTTGCGGGATTTTTAGGCATCGTTTCCGCTGTCATATTTGTTACCTTACAGAAAAGAGGCTCATTCTCCAGTCTCGTAGTTTCAAATGTCTTTTTGATTTTCCTGTTTATCGCCGGTATCCGATTGGCTTTCGAATTCATTGGCTATGAAGTGGGAGATGACGGCTTTGCGATACTGCCGTTTGTACTGTTCGTTATGATCGGTCCCATTACCACCATTACGCTTTTAGGTTTCTGGGGTGTATTTGGTCGTTTGTTCGACGCCAGGCAGTCAAAACGGATCATTGGAGGCATTGACACCGGGCAGCTCACGGCGACGATCGTTGCTTTCTTTTCGATACCTCTCATCACCAGGCTGCCGTTCATCAACGAAACCTATGACCTGCTATTTGTTTCGGCCATTGCCAGTTTTGGTATCGTACTTTTCAGCATATGGATCGTAAGGTCGTATCGCCTGGACCATATCACGAGGTCCACAGATGGACAGCAAGTTGAAAGTGTGAAGTTTAGTCAGCTCTACAGAGATAAGTATCTACGGATGCTTTCTTTGTTCATTATTTTCTCAGCGGGGGCAAGCGTCTTTGTAGAATACACTTTCTATACGGCGACGGAGACCATGTTCCCTGAAGAACAGCAGCTTTCGGACTTTTTGTCCTTCTTTAGTGGTACGGTGATGATCATGAGCTTCCTTATTCAAAGCTTTGTCAATGATATCATCATCGGCCGATTCGGCTTGAAAGTGGCCCTGATGACGATGCCGGCCATTCTGGTCCTGTTTACCATCGGGGCGATCATATCCGGACATATTTACGGTTATGAGATCAAGAATAAGGCGTTTCTGTTGTTTTTCATGTTTACGGTTTCCGCCCAGGCCTTCACTGC